>JANYDZ010000337.1 GCA_025363375.1 Hyphomicrobiales bacterium | reverse complement strand
GGACGCCGGCGCTCCCGGTAACGCCCGCGGAATGAAAGCAAGTCCCGCCGAGGGCGGGATAATCAGGGCTTCCGTAAACAGCGCGATCGCGAAAATAGATTACGCGGCCTCATTCGCCACGCCCGTTTCCTAGCGTTTTTTCGCGGGCATTTTTCTTGCGCTCGCGCCAGCGGCGCGTTTTGCGGCCGCCTTTTTCGCGGGCGCCCTGGCGGCTTTCGTCGCGAATGGCGCGGCGTCAGCGTCGATCACGGCGACGCGCGGTTTGGCGGGAACCTTCTTTGCAGAGACCTTCCGGGCCGCGGCTTTTTTGGCGGGAGCCTTCTTCGCAGCAGCCTTCTTCGCAGCAGCCTTGTTCGCAGGCGCCTTCCTTGGCGCTTTCACCGGTCCGCCCTTGGCTTCGATGAGATCGATGGCGTCCTGAAGGGAGACGCTCGCGGGCGACATGTCCTTGGGCAGGGTCGCATTGACCTTGCCGTGGTTGACATAGGCGCCATAGCGCCCGTCGCGCACAGTGATGGCGCCGCCATTGGGATGGTTGCCGAGGTTGCGTCCGCCGCCCGAGGGCGCGCCTGACGCGCGCGCGTCGATCAGCGCGATGGCTTGCGGCAGGGTGAGGGCTTCCGGGTCGGTCCCCTTGGGCACATTGGCGTTGGTTTTGCCGTGATTGACGTAGGGGCCGAAGCGGCCGGACTTCACGGAGATTGCGCCGCCCGAGGGGTGGTCGCCGAGCACGCGTCCGGGCTCGGACGAGCCGAACCGACCGCCGCCCTGTTCTTTGGCGACGATGAGATCGATGGCGCGATTGGCTCCGATGGTGAGCACATCGTCGTCGCGCTTCAGGCTCGCGTAGACCTTGCCGTGCTGCACATAGGGGCCGAAGCGCCCGATGCTCGCCCTGATGGGTTCGCCGGTCTCCGGGTGCCTGGCGACTTCACGCGGCAACGACAGCAGGCCGATCGCCTGTTCGAGCGTCAGCTCGGAGGCCTTGATCGTCTTGGGCAAGGATGAGCGTTTGGGCTTCTCGCCTTCAGCCAACTGCACATAGGCGCCAAAACGTCCTTCGCGCAGGGAGACCTCCTCGCCGGTGGCCGGAAACTGTCCCAGCACCTTCACGCCCGGGCGGTCGCCGCCTTCAACGCCTTGCGCCTGCTCGCCAGCGGCGGATTGGGACATGGTGCGGGTGAATTTGCATTCGGGATAATTCGAACAGCCGATGAAGGCGCCGAATTTTCCAAGTTTCAGTGAAATCTGTCCCGTGCCGCAGGAGGGGCAGGCGCGCGGATTGGAGCCGTCTTCCTTGGCGGGGAAGATGTGGGCGCCGAGGACTTCGTTGAGATTGTCGAGCACCTGCGTCGTGCGCAGGTCCTTCGTGCCCGCGACGGCGGCGGCGAATTCCTTCCAGAAATCGCGCAGGAGCTGCTTGTAGTCGGCTTCGCTGCTGGCGACCTTGTCGAGTTTTTCCTCGAGGTCCGAGGTGAAGCTGTATTCGACATAGCGCGCAAAAAAACTCTCGAGGAACGCGGTCAGCAATCGACCCTTGTCCTCGGGATGCAGGCGCTTTTTCTCGATCTTCACATAATCGCGCTCGCGCAACACCGCGAGCGTCGACGCATAGGTCGAGGGCCGGCCGATGCCGAGTTCTTCCATGCGCTTGACCAGCGTGGCCTCGGTGTAGCGCGGCGGCGGTTCGGTGAAATGCTGGGCGGCCTCGATCTTGTCCCTGGTGACGGGCTCGCCCGCTTTCATAGGCGGCAAACGACCGCCGTCCTCGTCTTCCTCGTCGTCCTTGCCTTCCTGATAGAGGGCGAGGAAGCCGTCGAAGCGGACAACCTGACCATTGGCGCGCAGCTCGATTTTCCTGATTTTTGACGGCGCGGGCACGTCGGCGATGATTTCGACCGTTGTGCGCTCCAGTTCCGCTGAAGCCATCTGGCTGGCGATGGTGCGGGTCCAGATCAGCTCGTAGAGGGCGAGTTGATCCTTCTCGACATATTTGGCGACTTGTTTGGGCAGGCGCGCCAGGTCGGTGGGGCGGACGGCCTCGTGGGCCTCCTGGGCGGATTTTTGTTTGGTCGTGTAAACGCGCGGAGCCGCGGGCACGTATTCGGGGCCGTATTCCCTGCCGATGACGGCGCGGGCCGAGGCTATGGCTTCGGGCGCCATATCGACGCCGTCGGTACGCATATAAGTAATGAGGCCGACGCGTTCGCCGCCGATATCGACGCCTTCATACAGGCGTTGCGCCAGCTGCATGGTGCGGGCAGGGGCGAGTCCCAGCTTGCGCGAGGCGTCCTGTTGCAACGTCGAAGTTGTGAACGGCGGCCACGGATTTCTCCGCGCGGGCTTGGCCTCCACGGAGAGGATCGAATATTTCGCCTGTTCGAGCGCCGTTTTGAAATTTCGGGCGTCCTCGCCCGCGCCGATATCGAGGCGGTTGATTTTCACGCCGTCGGCGCCCGTGAGGCGGGCGGTAAAGGCGGCCTTGTCCTTGGTGAAGAGATGGGCGACGAGCGACCAATATTCGCGTTTGACGAATTTCTCGATCTCAAGTTCGCGGTCGCAGACAATGCGCAGCGCCACAGACTGCACGCGGCCGGCCGAACGCGCGCCCGGCAGTTTGCGCCAAAGCACCGGCGAGAGGTTGAAGCCCACGAGATAGTCGAGGGCGCGGCGCGCGAGATAGGCGTCCACCAACGCCGCGTCGATGACGCGCGGGCTTTTCATGGCCTCGAGCACGGCCGTTTTGGTGATGGCGTTGAACACGACGCGCTCGACATGCACGTCCTTCAGCACTTTTTTGGCGCGCAAAACTTCCAGCACGTGCCAGGAAATGGCTTCGCCTTCGCGGTCCGGGTCGGTCGCCAGAATCAGCTTGTCGGAGCCTTTGACGGCGTTGGCGATTTCCGAGAGGCGTTTGCCGGCCTTTCCATCGACTTCCCAAAGCATCTTGAAGTCGTTTTCGGGATCCACCGATCCATCCTTGGCGGGCAGGTCGCGGATATGACCGAAGGAGGCATAAACCTCATAGTCCCGGCCCAGATATTTGTTGATCGTCTGGGCCTTGGACGGCGATTCAACGATGACGATGTTCATACAGAACCGGCCTCGAAGTGAATAGATTGATTCGCTATTTTTCAAGCAAAAACAAGCGCATAAGTTGATTTTTGCGCCTGACGCATGAGGTAGCGAGAGGGGATTTGTCGGGCCGGAACATGGTCGAGGGGGAGCGCGATGTCAAATGGGAGCATCCCCGGCGGGACCTGACAGGTGGTCGAGGACGCCGTAGGATGGCAGTCGAAAATGGATCGAAAAGCAGGTGGGAGAGCCTATGGTCGAGCGGTGGTTCAACAGGATTTTCCTGTGGCCGGGAGCGATCCTGCTGACTTTGAATCCGGTTGTCGTCTTCGCCCAGTCCGTCGCCGATTTCTATCGCGGCAAGACCGTCAATGTGTGGATCGGCTATGGAGCGGGCGGGGGCTATGATCTGTCCGCGCGCGTGCTGGCGCGACACATGGGCCGCCACATTCCCGGCGAACCCACGCTCGTTGCCCGCAACATGCCCGGCGCCGGCTCCCTGAGCCTAGCCAACTGGCTATATAATGTAGCGCCGAAAGAGGGTCTCGATTTCGGCATTTTCGGGCGCACGGTTCCGATAGACCCGCTGCTGGGAACCAAGGGCGCGCAGTTCGACGCGTTGAAATTCACCTGGCTTGGCTCGACCTCGAATGAAGTCTCGACCTGCGTCGCCTGGCGCGACGCGCCGGTGAAAAACGCCGAGGACCTGTTGTCGAAGGAATTGACAGTGGGCGCTTCGGGCGCGGCGTCGCCCTCCGCCGTTTTCCCCTATCTCTTCAATGCGATCCTTGGCACGAAAATCAAGGTCGTCAACGGCTATACCTCGTCGGCGACGATCCTGACCGCTCTCGAAGCGGGCGAACTC
>JANYDZ010000321.1 GCA_025363375.1 Hyphomicrobiales bacterium | reverse complement strand
GGTCTTCGACGCATTCGCGCAGGACGTGGGCATTCTGCGCGTCGACGCGCTGGAAGACATGATCGAAGCCGCCGAATTTCTCTCGCGCGCCCGGCGGCCAACGGGCCGCCGCGTCGCGGTTATGACCAATTCCGGCGCGTTGAAGTCGCTGATGACGGAGGCCGCCGAACGCTACGGCGTCGAATTCGCCAAACTCGGCCCGCAAACAGCCGCGCGTCTCACGGCGGCGCTGCATGACGCCGAATGCGCCAATCCCTTCGACAGCAAACGCACGATCGGCGCGGAAGAATACATGGGCTGCATCCGCGCGCTGCACGACGACCCCAATGTCGATCTGTTGCTGACCGCCGAGGAATTGCCGCGCATGGCGGGCATCGCGCGCAAGGAGCGGAACCTGAAAGCGCTCGACGCCTGGGCTTCGAGCGAGGCGACGAAGAGTTTCGCCGCCTTCTCCGCCGTCACTTTCCGCGAAACGCCCTATATGCTGGCGCTGCGCAAGGAGCTGCCGCATTTTCCCTGGCTGCGCGACATCGACAAGACCTTCCGCACCATAGGCAAGATCACCGCGCCGCACCTGACGCCCGCTCGGGACAGGTACGAAACGCCGCCCGAACGCGCGGCGCTTGTCGCGCTGTGGCGCGCCCGCGCGGCGCTGCTCACGCGGCCAACGGCGCTGAGAGAAACCGATTCGAAGGAATTGCTCGCGGCCTACGGCGTGCCCATGCCCGCCGAGATCGTCGTTGAGACGCCGGAGCTGGCGGGCAACGCCGCCAATCACATCGGCTATCCCGTCGTGTTGAAAGCCGTCAGCGCCGCCGTGCCTCACAAGAGCGACGCGGGTCTTGTCATCCTTGGCCTCGAGAATGTCGAAGCCGTCAACGCGGCGGCGTCCTTGCTGGCCGGGCGCTGCGCCGGAATAAACGCGCCGCTGGAAGGCATTCTCGTGGCGAAGCAAATGAATGACGGCGTCGAGATGGTGCTCGGCGTGCATCGAGACCCCGAAATGGGCCCCGTCGTCATGGTCGGCATGGGCGGCGTCTGGCTGGAGCTTTTCAAGGACGTCGCCTTCGCGCCCCCCGGCCTTGACAAGGCGCGGGCGCTGGAGACCATCGGGCAAACGCGCGCGTCAAGACTGCTGGGCCGCTATCGCGGCGGCGCCGCGCGGGACGTGGAAGCGCTCGCCGACGCCATGGTGGCGCTCGGGCGCCTCGCTTGCGAACTGGGCGACGTCATTGAAGCCGTCGATGTAAACCCTTTGCTGGTGCGCCAGGCGGGCGTCGTGGCGCTCGATGGCCTCGTGGTCTTGCGTCCCCCGGCGGCGCGTTGATAATGCCTTCCCAAGAACAGGCAAGCACAGGCGGACGATTTGGGACATTCGACGACGCGCAAATCTCGGGGCTGCGCCCGGTGAAAAAAGACATTGTCGTCGTCCACACATCGGACGTCCACGTCGATCAGGAATATACCGCGCGCCAGAATGGCGGCGACGGCGCGGCTCCCCTGCGATATGTGCTCGCCGCCGCGCGTGAAGTCGGCGCCGATGTGGTGCTGCTGTGCGGCGACACCTTCGATTGCCACAAGGTGCCGCTTGATCTCGTCGCGCGCGTCGGCGCGCTGGTGCGCGAGGCCGGCATTCCAGTGGTCCTGCTGCCGGGCAATCACGATCCCGCCATGGTCGAGGAATTCACCGTATGGGAGCCGGGCGGCCTGACGGCGGTCGAAAACCTGCATATCCTCGGCGTGACCCACGACGAGGCCGTGCATTTTCCGCACCTCGATCTGGAGGTCTGGGGCCGCCCGCATCGCGACTGGGGCGACATGAACCCGCTGGAGACCGCGCGCGCGCGCTCGACGCGCTGGCAGATCGCCATGGCGCACGGCCATTTCGATCCCGTGCCCGACCGCAGCGTGAGGCCGCGGGCCTCGTGGCTGATTGGCGACGACGAGATCACCGCGACCGGCGTCGATTATCTCGCGCTTGGCCATTGGAACCGTGCGATCAAGGTCGGCGCTGGCCCGGTGCCCGCTTATTATTCGGGCTCGCCCGATTACGCGCGCACGGTCAATGTTGTGCGCTTTGGCCACAGCGGCGAGGTGCGCGTCGACCGCCATCCCCTAGATATTCCCCTTCCGTCCGGAGACGGTTGAACCATGTGCGTTGCGCTCGGTCCAAAGTCGCCCCCCATCGATCGCGCGACGCTGGCATTCGTCCATTGTGTCCGCGTCTCGATCGCCAACCAGATCGACGCCGACATCAAGGCGCCGCGCGCCGGGCTGTTGGCGTCCTTCAATGAGGAAAGGGAGTTGAAGCCATGAACGCCATGAGTTTTGCGCGGCGCGTGTCCGCCTGCCTGGTTGCGCTCGCGCCCCTTTGCCCCGCGCCCGCGCTGGCGCAAACCTTCAATGAGCCCTTGAAAAAGCTCATCGCCGACGCCAACAAGGAAGGCAGGCTCACGCTCGGCTGGAGCAACAATTCGCTGGCGGGCGTCGCGGGCGCCGCGCGCGCGCAGGCCGAAATGAACAAGATGTTCGGCGCGAACATCCGCGTCGATTTCCTGCCGGGTCCGGACATGGCGCGCGTGGCCAATCAGCTCACGACGGAATATACGGCGGGCCAGAAGGCGCATGTGGACATCATGCTGGGCGCGGCGACGCAGCTTGCGCCCATGGTTCGCCTTGATGTGCTGGCGCCCGTCGACTGGCGTTCCTACATGCCGGAACGCGTCACGCCCGAGATGGTCGAGATGGATGGCCGCATGATGCGCATCGTCACGGGCCTCTCCGGGGCCACGTACAATTCCGCGCTGGCGCCGATGAAGCCCGAGCGCCTCGACGATTTCCTGCGTCCTGAATGGAAGGGACGCATAGCCTCGACGCCTTACGCCGCCGGCTTTGACGTGCTTGTCGCCAGCGATATCTGGGGCGAGGCGCGCACGTTCGAATTCGTGCGCAAGCTGACCAAACAGGTGGCCGGCCTGATCCGCTGCGGCGACGCCGAGCGGGTCGCGACCGGCGAATATCTCGCCATCGTCATGGACTGCACCGGGCAGGACGCGCTTTTGTGGCAGGAAAAGGGCGCCCCCATCGACCAGATGCTGCCGCTCGACGCCGCGCAGAAGCGCTATTACTATTTCGCCATTCCCAAAAACGCGCAGAACCCCGCCGCCGCCGCGCTCTATTCGCTGTTTCTGATGACGCCCTCGGGCCAAAAGCTGGCCTTTGACACCTGGAAGACGGACCTGCATCTGTTCCCGGATTCGAAGATGGCGAAGATCACGGCCGATTTCGAGAAGAAGGGCGTGCAATATCGGGAGATCACGATGAACTGGTGGATGCGGCATCCGGAAATCGACCAGAAGCGCGCCGAGCTCATAAAAATCATCACGACCAAGGAATGAGTCTCGGCGCCGCCCCCCTCAGGACGCGCGACCTGATGCCGGCGGGCATGTTGTTCGCCGTTTGCCTGTTCAGCGCGCTGGTTCTGATCAATCTCGGCGTGGTGATCTGGCTGAGTTTTGCAAGCGGCTCGCCGGGCGATCCGGCGCTTGTCTACACCACGCGGAACTTTACCGAGGTGTTTACCGACGCGCGGACATGGCGGGTGTTGGCCGATACATTCGCGTTTTCCGCCGTCACCCTGATCGTCTCGCTCGCCATCGGCATTCCCGCCGCGTGGCTGGTCGAGCGCACCGACTTTTCCGGCAAGACGTTGTTGTTCACGCTGATGGCGGTCGGCCTGCTGATTCCGGGCTTCGCGGCGGCCATGGGATGGCTGTTCATGCTGCATCCGCGCATCGGACTGATCAATCAGTTCTTCATGCAGAATTTCGGCGCCGGCCCGGTTTTCGACATAGCTTCGCTCGCGGGGCTGGGCTGGGTGCAGGGCCTCAACCTCGCGCCGCTCGCCTTCATCATGACGGCGGCGGTGTTCCGGTCCATGGATCCCACGCTTGAGGAGGCCGCGCAGATGCACGGCGCGCGGCCCTGGACGGTGTTTCGCCGGGTAACGTTGCCGCTGGCGACGCCGGGCGTTGTCGCGGCGTCCATCTATATCTTTATGACGGGCTTTGCCGCCTTCGACGTTCCGGCCATCATCGGCTGGGGCAACCGCACATTCACTTTTGCCACCTATCTCTACCTGCTGCTCAACCCCTCGGACGTGCTGCCGCGATATGGCCTTGCCGCCGCGCTTTCGACCATCGCCATGGCGATTGCGGCGCTCATGAGCTGGCTCTACAGCGGCATGAACAATCGTTCGCAACGCTACGCCGTTGTCACGGGCAAGGCCTATCGCCCGCGTTTGGCGCGGCTCGGAGGGCGGGCGTGGATGGCGTGGCTGGGCATCGGCCTTTATTTTCTGCTGTCGAAAGTCATGCCGATCGCCTTGCTTGTGTGGTCGTCGCTTCTGCCGTTTTTTCAATTGCCGTCCGCGCGCGCGCTCAACGCGGCGTCGTTGAGACATTATTACGATCTGCCGTGGGACCTGATGGTCCGCGCGCTGGCCAACACGACAATTCTCGCGGTGTTGACGCCGACGATTGTGCTGGCGTTTGCGCTGGCCTTTTCCTGGGTCGTGCTACGCTCGCGCGTGCCATGGCGCGGCGCGTTCGATTTTGTCGCGTTCCTGCCGCATGCCGTGCCAAGCGTCGTCTTTGGCGTCGGCGCCTTGCTTCTGGCCCTGTTCGTCGCGCCGAAGACGATCCCGCTCTACGGCACGATCTGGCTGTTGCTGATTGTCTTTGTCGTCGCGCGCATCTCCTACGCCACCCGCATGACCAACGCCGGCCTCGCGCAAATTCATTCGGATCTCGAGGAGAGCGCGCAGGTCAGCGGCGCGGGTTCGTGGACGGCGTTTCGACGCGTGTCCATCCCGTTGATGGCGCCGACGCTGCTTTACGCGTGGTTGTGGATAGCCCTGCTCACCTTCCGGGAGCTCACGCTGGCGGTCGTCATGACGACATCGACGAACATCACCTTTCCCGTCGTCGTCTGGACCATGTGGCTCGGCGGCGGTCTCGCGCCGGCCTCGGCGGTTGCGGTCGTCATGCTGGGGCTGATGACGCCGATGATCGCGCTTTACTGGATTTTCGCCCGCAGGCGGGGCGTGCTCGCAACATAGGGTGAAAAAATGTCGGACGGACCGCAACTCATTCGCCGCGTCGTCACGGGCCACGACGACAAAAACATCGCCAAGGTCATCATCGAGGGTGCCGCGCAAAACATTTGCGGCAACCGCCCGGGCCAATTCACGACGATGATGTGGTGCACAGACAGCGCGCCCTGCGCCATGCCCGTCGGCGAGACGGCGGAGGACATGGGCGCGCGCGTGCTGGGCACTTATCCTCCCGTCGCCGGCACGCGTTTCATGATCGCGGAATACCCGCCCAACAACAAGCCGACCATGCATCGCACCGAGACGGTCGATTACATCATCGTGTTGTCGGGCAGAATCGACATGGAGATGGACAAGGGCGAACTTGTGACGCTCGGGCCCGGCGAAGTGATGATCCAGCGCGGCACAAACCACGCGTGGATCAACCGTTACGACGAGGTTTGCCGCATGGCGTTCGTATTGGTGGACGCGGCGCCGCTTGGTTTCACGGAGCACTTGCGCGCGCGGGAATGAGCATGTGAATGAGCCGGCGGCGGGACGCGGTTGTCCGGCGCATACGTTTTTCGCCGCCGCCTGTTGCCTGTCCGCCTACTGCCTCTTGTACGGCCCCAATTCCTTCAACGCCGCTTCCACGAACGACATGTCGATCACCTGCTCGACGCTCGTCTGGCTCTCCATCCATCCAAGCTTGCGGTAGATGTCCTGATCTTCCTTCAAACTCGGGATATCGACGCGCCCATCGGGATCGATGCCGTTGGGCGTGATGGTGCGGTAGACTTCCGGGTCCTTGACAGGCGTCGATTCCGTCAGCACGGAAATGATTTCCTCCGCATTGGGGCCGGCAAGCTTGCCGTCTTTAAACGCGCCGTAATAATAGCGGATCGAGCGCAGATAAGCCTTCATGAAGCGCGCGCCAAGATCGGCGTTGGCGGCCATCTTTTCCGAATAGAGCAATTGGGCGATGGCGTGGCGGGGACGCTCCTTGTCATCGGTCGTGGCGGCGACCGCGTAGCCTTTCAGAATGGCGAGCGTGGCGGAAGGTTCCGTCGTAACGCCCGCGTCAACGGCGTTGTTTTGCAGCGCCAACACATGTTCGGGATAGGCGAGATCAATCGTGCCCACGTCCTTGAAGTCGAGGCCGCCGGCTTTCAGATAGCCCCACAATGAGCCCCAGCCGCTGTTGCCCGGCGCGTTGGTCGCGAACTTCATGCCCTTGAGGTCGGCCATGGTTTTGAAGCGTCCGCTCTCGACGTGCTTTTTCGCGACGAGGCATTTGTTGACGCCATAGCCGGGCTGCGAAGAGGCCTTGTCCGCGACGACCCGAAGCTTGATGCCGCGCGCAAAGGCGTTGTAGAATCCCGCCGACACCGAGCCGCCGCCGACGTCGAGTTGTCCAGCGCCCATGGGCGCGACCATGTCCGCGGCCGATCGAAACGCGCTTGTGTTGATGAGGATGCCTTCCTCGCGGTAAAAGCCTTTTTTCACGCCGAGAAAGAAGCCGATGTCGCTCGAGGCGTTGGCGATGCCGACGTTGAGCTCGACCGGCGCCTGCGCGATGGCGGGCATGGGAAACAGCGAGGCGGAAGCGCCCAGCAAAACTTTGCGGCGCGACGGCTGCGGTTGGATCGATTTCGTCAACTTCCCCTCCAGGAAACGCAGCCAGGCCGGCCCTTCAGCGGGGATGTTAGTTCGCGTCGCGCGGCTTGACGAGCGTAAACTTGGCGGCCCCGCAGCGGGCAGTTTCCCCGGCAAATTCCCGGCTGGTCAACAACCAAATCCTGAACTACTATGATAGCACGGATCAGGTTGACGCATCTGGCTGGCTACGCCGGGATTGCGACTACGGCGCGATAGACCGCAGCTACATGCGGCTGTTGAATTCAGGAGGAGGAACGCAATGTCAAAAGCATGTCATTCGATACGTCGCCGCTTCGGCTTGTTGGGTTTTGCCAGCGCGCTCGCGATGAGCGCCGCGGTTCCCGGGTTGGCCGCCGACGTAACGCCGCAACGTCTCGCCAATCCCGAACCCGGCAACTGGCTGACCAATCACCGCACCTATGACGCCCAGCGCTACACGCCGCTCGACAAGATCAACCGCGGCAACGTGAAGGACCTGAAGCTCGCCTATGCCGTCGCCATCGGCGGCACGGCGGCGAACGAAAACCTGCAATCGACGCCGCTTGCAGAGGACGGCTATCTCTACCTCACGGACCAGTGGGGCGTCCTTTACAAGATCGACGCGCGCTCCGGCGATCTTGGACGCATCGTCTGGCGCATGGACCCGGGCCAGGAAAAGGCGCCGCTCTCCAATCGCGGCGCGGCGCTGTGGGGCAATCTTGTCATTACCGTCGCGAATTATCCCGCGCGCGCGATCGCGACCAACAAGGACACCGGCAAAGTCGTCTGGGAAACCAACCTGCATGACCAGACGGACGTGCAACTGACCTCGGCGCCGCTGGTGATCAACAACAATGTCATCATACCGGCGGCGGGCGGCGATCGCGGCACGCGCTGCTGGGTTGCGGCGCTCGATGCGGCCACGGGCAAACTCGTGTGGAAGAAGTTCACGGTTCCCGCGCCGGGCGAGCCTGGAGCCGAGACCTGGAAGGACAAGAACAACGCCTGGCAGGTTGGCGGCGCGGCCATCTGGGTGACGCCGAGCTACGATGTCGCGACGAACCAGTTGATCCTGGGCACCGGCAATCCCGTGCCCATGTTCGACCCGACCTATCGCCCCGGCGACAATCTCTACACCAACAGCATGATCTCCTATAATCCCGACGACGGGAAGATGAACTGGCACCACCAGTACACGCCCGGCGACATGTGGGATTACGACGAGACCGGCACGCATATTATCTTCGACGCGGAGACGGGCGGGCAGAAGCGCCGGTTGATCACCCACTCCGGCCGCAACGGATTTCTTTACACCTTCGAAAGCGCCAACGCCCAGACGGTCATGGCGAAAGCCTACGTGCAGAACGTGTTGTGGACCGCGGGCATCGACCAGAAGACCGGCAAACCCGTTGATTACAATCCCAACCTCGATATCCAGGTCTATTCCGGCAAGCAGAACATGACGCTGGAGGATCGCACCAAGAAATTGTGCCCGGCCATGTCCGGCGGCAACAATTATTGGCCGACAGCCTACAGCCAGAAGACGAAAATGCTCTACATTCCCTCGTTGACATCGTGCAACGAAGTCACGCTGGACCCGAGCCTCTCCAACAAGGCCGGCGACTGGAAAGGCGCGAAATTCCGCAACATCGAGCGCACGGAGACCGACATCGTCGTCGCCGATCCGCTGACGGGCGAGGTCAAGAAGCGCGTGCACGACATCTACCCGAACCGTGGCGGCATGCTCGCCTCGGCGGGTGGCTTGCTGTTGACCGGTTTCACGGACGGCACGTTCAAGGTCTATGACGACACCAGCCACGACGTGTTGTGGAGGATCAACGTCGGCACCGGGTTCCTCGCGCCGCCGATGACCTTCGAGGCGGGGGGCAAGCAGTACATAGGCATCCTCTCGGGGCTCAGCAATATCGCCCGGGGCGGCTTCTCGCATACGCCCGAACTGAAAGAACCGCGCAACCAGACCTTGCTCTGGGTGTTCTCGCTCTGAGA
>JANYDZ010000108.1 GCA_025363375.1 Hyphomicrobiales bacterium | reverse complement strand
CCGCGCATTCCATGGAACCGCCTGCCGGCGCTCAAACGCCTCGCGCCGGAATTCTACGACAATCTGCCGGCGCACCGATCCTGGACGAAGCTGACCCTGGATTTTATTTTCGACAAGCGTTTCAGCCTGTTCTCGCGCGTCGTGCGCCCGGAACCCGCGCCGGCGGAATGAACTCAAGCCGGCTCCACCCACACCGCCGTGCCATAGGCGAGCACTTCGGTGATGCCGTCCATGATCTCGTTGGCGTCGTAGCGCATGGCGATGATCGCGTTGGCGCCGCCTTCGCCGGCGTGCCGGCACATGAGATCGAAAGCTTCCTGCCGCGCGGTCTCCGCAAGATTGACGTAGACTGAAAGCTGCCCGCCAAACAGCGACTGGATGCCGCCGACAAAATTGCCGACGACCGAACGCGAACGCACGGTAATGCCGCGCACGACGCCGAGATGGCGGGTGATCCTGTACCCGGCGACGTCGTTGGCGGTGGAGACGATCATGGGAGCCTCGAGGTTTCAACAGATCGCGCGCGCTTTACGACCGTTACAAATCATAATCGGGTTGAACGAAACGGCAAGTGCGATTGAGCGCGCATCTTGAAGGCCTTTCTGCGGCCGGACCGACCGCAAACGATGAGCGCCGCCAACGCCAAAACCGCGTCAAAAGGCTTGCGGCCGTCAAATTGAAAATGAACAGCGATGATGTCTAGGGAATCACCGCGAGCAACACGAACACGACGAAAATCACCAGATGCACGGCGCCCTGAAGAACAGTGGTGCGGCCGGTCCCCAAGGTTATCGTCGATACGAACAACGTCAAAACCAGAAGCACGCTGTTGCCCGGCGACAACCCCATCTCCAGCCTTTGCTGATTGAAGACTGAAACGGCGGCTACCGTTGGAATCGTGAGGCCAATGCTCGCCAGCGCCGATCCGAGCGCGAGGTTCACGCTGCCTTGAAGCCGGTTTAGAGCCGACGCCTTTATGGACGCCACCGCTTCGGGCAGCAGAATGATCGACGCGATGACCACGCCGACCGCCGCCTTTGGCAAACCAAGATACACGATGGCGTCGTCCAACGGATGCGAAAGCAATTTGGCCAACAAGATGACGCAGGCCAGCGACAGCAGCAGAAACAAGGCGCTCGCGGCGGTGGTCCGCAGGTTTGGCGCGGCGCTTGCGTCCAATTTCTCGTCCGTCGCAATTTCGCTGAAATAATCGCGGTGGCGAACGGTCTGCACGAAAATAAATATGCCGTAAAGGAGCAGCGAAACAAGCCCGACAAACAACAGCTGAAAAGGCGAAAATGTTGGACCGGGCGTGGTCGTCGTGTAGTTTGGCAAAACCATTGCGAGCGTCGCCAGCGTGCCCAGCACGGCCAACGCCGCCGAAGTGCCTTCAACCTGAAATTGCTGTTCGAAATGGCGGCGTCCGCCAACAACAAGACTCAACCCGACCACGCCGTTCAAAACAATCATGACCGCGGAGAAAATGGTGTCGCGCGCGATCTGGTCGCTTCCCGCCGACCCGGAAAGCATTACGGACACGATCAACGCGACTTCCATCAACGTCACGGCAAAAGCCAGCAGAATGGATCCAATCGGCTCCCCCACGCGAAGCGCTATGACTTCCGCGTGATGCACAGCCGCAAAGACGGCGCCCCCGAGCAGGCAAGCGACGGCGGCCATGGCAACCGCGGATTCGGGAGAAATCTGACCCAGCGATTTCAGGCCGAGGAACGAGCCCGCGGCCAGCGGCGTCAGCCATGACCAGATTGGAAGCGAATTGTGCGAACTGCTGGACATGTCACGCTCAAAAACCCAAGCTCGGCAAGCCATGCGCCATTCATTTCACGCAGGGCTTCACAAGTCCAATCAAAGCCGATCTGGCTCGCAATTGCTTTTTTCAACGCGCAAGCGCCGCCGAACACAGCCCGGCGACGCAAATTCGTTCGCGTTGCGAATTGCCTTATTCGATGATGCTTGCGACGACGCCGGCGCCGACGGTTCGGCCGCCTTCGCGGATGGCGAAGCGCAGTTTTTCCTCCATCGCGATCGGCACGATCAGCGCGACGTCCATCGTCACGTTGTCGCCGGGCATCACCATTTCCGTGCCCTCCGGCAAGGTGCAGATGCCCGTCACGTCGGTCGTGCGGAAGTAGAATTGCGGACGGTAGTTGGTGAAGAACGGCGTATGGCGCCCGCCCTCGTCCTTCGTCAGGATATAGGCTTCCGC
>JANYDZ010000241.1 GCA_025363375.1 Hyphomicrobiales bacterium | reverse complement strand
CCGCCGCCGCCGGGCATGTTGTTGACGACGACGTTGGGGCCGCCCGGCACGAAGCGCCCCAGATGCCGCGCCAGCAAACGCGCGTTCACATCGTAGCCGCCGCCGGCGCCCGCGCCGACGACGATCTCAATCGTGCGCCCGCGATAGAAGTCGGACACGGCGTCGGCGCGCGCCGGTCCGCCCGCGCAAAACACGTCAATGACCGCAAGAACCGCAAGGACTGCTCGCAACATCCGCCGCCTCAACCCGCCGCGCGTGGAAACACGCCGTCCATCCTCGCGCCGATCCCCTTCTTCGCGAGCTCGGCGCAAAACATCGCGTGCACGCGCGGGTCCTGATTGGCATATTCAATCTGGTTGCCGCCGCTTTTCACGTCGACGTCGACGCCCCGGTAAACCTTCCACATATTTTGCGTGAAGGGATAGCGCACGCTGCCATGGCCAATGGCGATATAACGCGTGCGCTCCGCGCTCGTGTTGAAGTGCTGGTGATACATCATGTCCTCCGGCGCGAAGACCCAGCCCGGCGTCCAGTCGACGCGGATGAAGTCCGCGTCGCCCTCGTTCCAGAACAGCGAAAACCCCTCGCCCGAAAGGCAGAACACATGCACATCGGGTCCATGCCGGTGCGCCTTCTTGTAGGTGCCCACCGGCATTTCCGAAATATGCGCGTGCAGAATGCTGTCGGCGAGAATGAGCTGCACATGCGAGGCGCCGACGCCGCGCGCCGCCCAGCCGCGCAATTCCAGATGGTTCGCGTCGGGCACGAAATTCGTCTCCCACATGTGCTTGCCCGCGCGCACGGGAATGAAATCGCCCTCGCCCCGGAAGTGGCTTGCCGGTCCCTCGCGGTCGGCGAAAGCGAAGGGATTGTCGAAAATGAACGCCTCGCTGCGAAACAGGTTCAGCACCGCCGGCATATTGCAACATATGGCCAGACGCGCCGGCTCCACGCCCGACGCATTGAAATATTGATGCGCGCAATTCAGCGGCGGCGCGAATACGCTGTTGGGGCCCCATTCGAACGAATGGCGAGCGCCGTCCGCGCCCCGCACGCTCGCGCCGCCCTGACCGCCGAGCACGATGACCGCTTCCTCGTACAGATGGCGCAGCGGCGCGCTCTTGCCGCCGGGCGGCAGCTCCAGCAAAAAGATCGTCATGAAATCGCCGCGCCCCCTGGCGTGGACGATGGCGCCGCGCGCGCCGAAGCGCGGCCAGGGCCCCACCTCCAGCCGCTTCAGGTCAAGGCCAAAATCCGTGTGAACCGGCACGCCCTCGCGCGCCGCCCATTCGAGATAGGGATCGATCATGAATTTGCCCGGCGGCGGAGCGGCATCGGTCATGACGGGAAGTGTCTCCTGAAAGGGGCGCCTCCATATTGAGAGGGTGCCCGGCCCTGTCAATCTGGCGGCGCGGCGCGAGTTTTCGCTTGTCCGCGCCAGCGCGCCGGCTTATGTCCGGGCTTGCGGCGGGACAAGCCAGTCAAGAGTTCCCATCGCCGGGCCGGCTTAGCTCAGTTGGTAGAGCAACTGATTTGTAATCAGTAGGTCCTCGGTTCGATTCCGGGAGCCGGCACCAGAAACTCCGCCTCGCAGCGGCGATGTCCGAAATATCCCTTGCCAAAGGCGCGCCGACAGGTCCCTATGCGTCAGCTGGCGCGCCTAAAGCCCAATCGTGACCCGCGGATATGCAACCAGACGGGAACAAGATGGCGGCTTTGAGTGATATTGACCTTGAGAAGATTCTGGGTCCGGATTTTCGCAACCTGCTCCAGTCGCAGAAGTCCGAGAATGTCGATGTCAACGAGCAGCGCTCCATTGCCGCGCGCATCGGTGTTCTCGAGGACCGTACGTTCAGCACCCAGGTCCTGCTGATTGTCGGCGTCGTGCTGGCGATTTCCGCGTGGTACACGGCGGTCGGCATAACCTTTCCGATCCAGATGGCCTTCGCGGTCCTGTTTGTCGCCGTCGGCGTTGCCGCATGGTGGTCCGTGCAGACGCAGATCGCGACCCTCAGGGCCCGCGCGCTCGTCCTCTCCGGCCGCGCCGCCGCCTGAGCGCGTCAGACAAATCTGACCGCGTAGACGGGTGGCAGCGTGTGTGACACGCACGTCCAACTGTCGCCCTGGGTCTCGCTGACCCAAAGCCCGCCTGTGGTTGAGCCAAAGGCAAGGCGCTCGCCGCCCGCGTCGAGCGCCAGCGCGTGGCGATAGACGACGTCGTAGGCGTGCGACTGCGGCAATCCCTTCGTCAGCGTCTGGAATGTCCTGCCGCCGTCGCGCGTGCGGTTGACGACAAGCTCGCCGTCGCGCGGAATACGTTTCTCATCCTTGATTTCCGGCACGAACCAGGCGGTGTCGGGCTCGCGCGGATGCACGACCACGGGAAAGCCGAAGACGGAGGGAGCGACGCCGGTAATCTCGGTGAAATTCCGCGCCCCGTCGGAGGAAACGAAAATCCCGTTGTGATGTTGAATCCAGAAGCGCTGCGGCGCGCCCAAGCATTGCACGAGACAATGCACGTCCTGCGCGATGGGATCATGCATCTGCTCGGGCGGCCAATGATCCGCGCGCATGCCTTCGCCGCGCTGGCTCCAGCTCTCGCCGCCGTCGCCGGTGAACCAGACGCCGCCGGTGGAGACGGCGATTGTCACGTGTTTTGAATCGCGCGGATCGACGCAAATCGAGTGCAGGCCCGGCAGGTCGGCGCCGCCTCCCATCCATTTGCCGCGCAAGGGATGATGCCACAGCGCCCCGATGATCTCCCAGCTGTCGCCGTGATTGGTTGAACGGAACAGCCCGCCGGGCTGGGTGCCGCACCAGATCACCCCAGGCTCGTCCGCGCCGCCCGCCGCAAAGGACCAAATGCGCGCCGTGCTCCATTGGAGTTCGCGGCCCCACATGTCCTTTTCCTCGAGGCCTTCGGGCTTTTTCGGATAGACGGGCGCGGCGATTTCCTCCCAGCCGGCATCGGTCGAGCGATGCAATTTGACGCCAAAATGGCCGTGATCGAGCGCGGCGTAACTTTTTCCGCTACGCGGATCGCTCAACGTCAGGCTCACGTTGTCGCCGAGGAAATCGACATGGTCGATCCCCCAGGCGCCGGATTTGCGCGCCACATGAAAGAGCCCCTTGCGCGTGGAAACGAGAATTTTATCGCTCATGATCAACCACCTGAAAGGGCCTGAAAAACGTAAATCGTGCTAGCCAGGCCGACGGGATCGGAGAGGCGTGTGCGGTCATTTATGGCGCGCCCATCGACGAAAATCGTCATATGTTTGCGCAGGCCGCCCTGATCGTCCAGCACATAGGAACGCGCCGGCGGATTTTCCGCGAACACATTTTCCAGCACCTCGCGCACCGTTGAGCCGCGCGCCTGCGTCGCCGGACACGCGACGTGGCGCTGGATATTCGGCGTGAAGTTGACGCTCGCCATGACGGCGCCCCCCTCATTTTTCCGCCATCGCCTTGAGATCGGCCAGACCTTTTTCGAACGGCGGGCCCACCATTTTCTCGCAATCCATGACGATCGACATCAGCTTGCCGATGAACGGCTGCGCGCCGCTCATGCGCCATGTCACGCGCGTGAACCCGCCGCGCGGCTCCAATAGATATTCCACGCGATTGTCGGCCTTCATGGGTTTCAACATGCGCAGATCCAGAACAACTTTGGAGTTCGGCGTCGATTCCACGATCTCGACGCTGCCTTTGCCGACCCGGCTGTTGCCCTCCCAGGAACTGGCCGCGCCAACGCCGCTCTGCGGGCCGCTATAGGCAAGCCTGATCGCCGGATCGGCCTTGACGAAGGGATTCCACTCGTTGGCGAGGCGCGGCGAATTCATCAACGGAAAGATCGTTTCAGGCGCGGCCTTGATGTCGGTGGAGCGGGCCACCTCGAACGCGTCGGGCCGCGTCAACGCGTACAACAGCGCCGCCGCGACGAGCGCGGCAAGCGCTATGAGGACGATCGTCAGGATGCTCAAGTTGGCCACCTCGGGTCTATTCAGGGCAGGAACGCGCGGCGCGCCGACGATCCGACCGGACCAACCTATTTTTCTCATTTATTTCGAGTTGGTCAAATCCTGATCTGGTCCATAGCCGGTCGAATTCAACATTTCCGCGGCAACCCGCAACAGGGCCGCGCGGCCTAATTCTTTCGCGCATTGAAATGCTTCAGATCCGGCGGCGGCTGACCCTTTTTCATGGGCATGAGATAGCCGTCGGTATCGACCATGTAAACTTCGTTGCCGATGGTGACGTAGGTCTGCGCTTCGACGCAATTGTCCTCGTACCACCAGACGGTCGGCTGCTTTTTGTAGGTCTTCATCACGGTCCAGGGGCGGGTCAGCGCGTTGTCAATGGTCGTCATTTCGTTGCGCAACAAACCGGGATCGTTCTTGTCGAGAAAAATTCGTTCCCTGATGGCGCCCTCCCTGTCGTCGGCCATCGGCATGCCGGATTGGTCGAACGTGCGCGGGGCGCGCAAAAGCCGCGTCTCGATCTCAAGCGCGTCATAGCGGCCAGAGCCCGTCGTATCGAGCCACTTGCCGATTGAATATCCCACGAACCATGTCTCGTCGGTCTTGGGAAAATCGCGGCCATCGGTGTAGACGCGGCGCGTCGCATAATCCCCGCGTTCGAACAGAATGTGGGTGATCCCCGGTGAAATCAGAACTTCGAAGCGCGAGACGCCCGACATCTGCCGCGGCATGCCCGGCGGCAGGCAGGAATAGCCGCGGTCGAGGCCAAGGCCTCCGATGTCCTGGTCCTTCATGCTGGCCTCGAACCGCGCCTGATATTCCGGCTTGAGCGGCGCCTCCTGCTTGCGCAAAGGCTTGGTCTGGTCGTAGCGCGGCGGCCCGCCGTAAGTGCGGTGCCATTGCCCCGACCAGTCCGGATATTTTGCATCGTCAAGGGCCGAGGCCGGCCCGGCGTTCGCCCAAAACAAGGCCGCAAGCGCCAGCGCGCCAAGCCATCGCCGTTGCCGCATCCTGTTCCTCCCGCCGGCCTGGAACTCCCCTTTTGGCAAAACATAGCACGTCGTTCTTTGCGCTGCACAGGGGCTATCGACAGCGGGGCTCGACGACAGCAAGCCTGACGAATGGCGCGATGGACTGTCGCGCGATCGCGCTGCGCGCCATCGCCCTATTTCCCCCGCGACGCAATCAACGTCCGCACCGCCTCGACCAGTTCCGGGCGCCCTTGAATGCCGCTCGGTCCGGTGTGCGACACGCCCTCCAGCAGCACAAACTTCATGGCGGGCCGCAAGGCTCTCAACTCCAGCATTTCCTTGAGCGTATGATCGAGCGTGCCGACAATTCCCAATGTCGGCACGTTGACCGCGCGCATCTGTTCGGGCGTCACCGCCTGATCGCGGTAGCCGCGCAACGAAGCCGCGACCAAAAACTGGTCGAAGTTCGCGTCCGCGCGGCAGAGCTTTTCGCGGCGCTGATATTCCTCCTCGGTGGGCTTGGCGTTCGGCGGCGCCTGGCGATAAAGCCGGCTGCGGCTGACGCAGCTTTTCTCGATTTCGTCGGCTTCCACAAGAATGCGCGGGTCGTTGGCGGCCTCGGGAGAGCGCCCCGCTCCGCCGGCCTGCGTCGCGGTCAGGAAACGCTCGGGGTGCAGCGTCAGCAATTGCGCGACGGTGCTGGCGCCGAGCGAAAAGCCGACGATATGCGCGCGCTCTATTGCAAGCGCGTCGAGCAGGCGCGGCACATCAAGCGCCTGCTGGCGGCCGTATGCGTTGGCGTCGCGCGGCTTGTCGCTCTTGCCGGAACCGCGCGCGTCAAAAGCGACGACGCGAAAATCCTTCTCGAGATTGGCGACGACGCCCGCCGACACCCAGCTCTCAAGGCTCGATGTGCCTCCGTGCAAAAGCACAATCGGCTCGCCCTTGCCCCTGTCGATATAATGAATTTTGACGCCGTTGGAATCCGCGAATTTGCCGTCTTCGACGGCGAGGGCCGGCGCCGACAGGAGACCGAGAAGCATGGCGAGGCATCGAAGGTCTAAACTCATTCATTGGTCCTTGCGT
>JANYDZ010000238.1 GCA_025363375.1 Hyphomicrobiales bacterium | reverse complement strand
TCGCCGCCGCCGTATAGGGGCCGATGCCCGGCAAAGCGAGCAGCCCCTCCTCCGTGTCCGGAAAAGCGCCGCCGTACTCCCGCGCGACCTTGACGGCGCAGGCGTGCAGGTTGCGCGCGCGCGAATAATAGCCAAGACCCGCCCAGGCTTGCATGATTTCCTCCACCGGCGCCGCGGCGAGGTTATCCACACGCGGCCAGCGCGAGAGAAATTTTTCGTAATAGGGCTTTACGGCGGTCACGGTCGTCTGTTGCAACATGATTTCCGAGAGCCATACGGCGTAAGGGTCGGTTTTTTCGCCCTTTTTCGCGCGCCAGGGCAGCGCGCGCGCGTGGCTGTCGTACCAGGCGAGGATTGCCCGGGACGCTGGTTTTACACCTTGCGGCTGCTTTGCAGCGCCTGTCGCCTCGCGTAACATGCGCTCTCATAGCTGTGGCGCGGCCTCAAAGCCAACGCCGCGCTTTCCGCAGCTGCGAGGGGACGGGACCATGGCGCGCGTCGCGAAGAAAACCGCAGCAAAGAAAACCGCGACAAAGAAAACCGCGACAAAGAAAACCGCGGCAAAGGCGAAGACCCCGCCAAACAAGGCGGCTGCGAAAAAAGCGCCGGCGCGCAAGCGCAAGGCCAGGCCGATTCCCGATAATTATCCGGTTATCGGCGTCACGCTGCGCATCGGCGGCGCGCAGGAGGCGCTGCATTATTATTGTCAGCTCTTCGGCGGCAAGTTGCGCATGCGCCTCGATATGCCGGACGGGCGCGTTGGTCATGCCGAAATCCAGATCGGCAAGGGAGTCCTCATGGTTTCCGATGAATACCCGGAAATGAACATGGTGGGCCCGGTCACAATCGGCCAGTCCTCGGTGACGTTGCAAATCTACGTGAAGGATGTCGACGCAACCCTGGCGCGGGCGGTGAAGACAGGTTCAAAGGTCCTGCGGCCCATCAACAACGAGTTCTATGGCGACCGCAGCGTCACAATCGAAGACCCCTTCGGTTATGTCTGGATGATTCAGACGCATGTCGAGGACGTGACGCAGGCGGAAATGAAACGCCGGCTCAAAAACCTGTTTCCGCCGTCGTGAGGCCGCCGCGCAAGAAGGGCCCGTGGTCGCAACCGCTGGCCGATTTCGTTGTGCCGGCGATGAGCCCGGTTTTGGCTAAAAACGGCTTTGGCGAGGCTGACATTCTCCTCAATTGGGAGGAGATCGCCGGCGAGCGCCTTGCCGCCGTTTGCGAGCCGATCAAGATCCAGTGGCCGGGCAGGGCGCCAAAGGCCTCGCCTGACGCGGCGCGCGAGCCGGCGGTTCTCGTTTTGCGGGTCGAAGGCGCTTTTGCGCTGGAGGCGCAGCATCTGGCCCCCGTGATTATCGAGCGGGTCAATGGGCATCTGGGCTGGAAATGCATCGGTCGGATCGCCTTGCGGCAGGGTCCGCCCGAACCGCGCAAGCCGCGCCGCGTTCAGCCGCCAATGCGGGATCTGGCGGCGGAACAGGCCGCCGCCGCTTTGGTGGGGAGCATCGAGGACGCCGGCCTGCGGGCAGCGCTGACGCGGCTTGGCGGGCGGGTGT
The DNA here is from genome assembly GCA_025363375.1 of Hyphomicrobiales bacterium. Classification (GTDB taxonomy): domain Bacteria; phylum Pseudomonadota; class Alphaproteobacteria; order Rhizobiales; family Beijerinckiaceae; genus Terripilifer. The sequence continues at coordinate 9,873 of JANYDZ010000238.1, read as the reverse complement.
TGGCGGGTTCGCGCGAGAAAGTGTGAGGAAAGGGATTGTGGCGCTTGATGGTCCCGTCCTGGTCACCCGCCGGCTTTCACACGCTTGACGGATTCATAAAATTGCAGGGGACGCGCCGCCAGTTCGCGCACCTCGTCCACGCGTTCCGGCGTCATGTTCGCCCAGCCGGCAAGGTGGTAGCGCGTGACGGCGGCGCGCCAGTTCTGGAACAAAGCCACGTCGGTCGCGGCGAGTGATTTCGGCGCGTCCTGCTGCGCCAGGCGCGCGACTTCACGCAACAATTCCCAATCGCGGGCGACGGCGACGCTCGCCATCTTGCCGCGCAGAAGAATATCCAGCGCCGAGACATAGAGTTCCCTGGGCGTCCTGCTCATGGCGATTTACTTCCGCTCACCAGCGCGACGAAGACGAGGTTTTCCCTCGCCGTATCGCGGTCAGCCTCCCGCGGCAAACCGTCTATGGCCGCCGCGACCTCATCGGCTCCCAAACCGCGCTGGTTCATCCACCAGATCACATCCAGAACGTCAATTTCGTCGCCGCGGACCAGTTTGGACGCGGACAAGACTTCAGGCGGAGGCATGATGACCGTCAGATTGCCGTGAACCGCGATGACTTCCGCTTCGAAATCCCGCGGCAATCTGACGATTCCAGGACGGACAATCTGAAGGTAGACCTTTTCCGGATCAATCTCGCCTTTGGGATCGAAAATGACGCCCGTTTGCGCACAGGCCCGCGCCAGATCGGTCGCGTCGAAATGAGACCCTGGAAACCAGACATCGACATCCATGGTCTGGCGCTCCGGCTGACCGGTGGCGATTCCCGGCGCGCTGCCTATCAAGCAAAGCCGTGTCGGAGTTTGAAGCGCCGCGCCCAGCCTCGAAAAGACATCATTGATTGCTTCCATTCGAACAGGCATCGGCGCTCCGGATATTCACTCGCCACCCCGGGACTCCCGTCCGGAGTTTATGACATTGGTTTGATTCAACACGAAACAATTCAAACTTTCGTGTTTCCTATCACATTTCCCATCCCGTCGGCCCGTGTTATCTTGTTTCCCGGCGTCGCCTCGTTTTATTGTCGCATTTTCCCGGCAGGCGAAGGCCTGTAAAGTTCCTGAACGGGCGACGAGTGATTCGCCCGCCCCCCGAGGTTTGATCATGACGCAATTCGCCCCGAAGACCCGCCGGGAAATCCTGGAAATGGCGGCCGCCGCTGGCCTCACCACCGCAGGCGCCGGCTTCGTGCTGGCGGGTTCGGGCGGCAAGGCCAGGGCGCAGGCCGCCGGCCCCTCTGTGGCCGATCTTATGGCCGACAGCGCCTTGATCGATGTCTGGCAGGGCTCCAGGGACGCGCCCGTGACCTTGATCGAATATGCGTCGATGACCTGCTCGCATTGCGCCGCGTTTCACGCCGGGACCTACCCGATGCTGAAGTCGAAATATATCGAGACCGGCAAGGTGCGCTTCGTGCTGCGCGAGTTCCCGTTCGATCCGCTGGCGACGGCGGCCTTCATGTTGGCGCGCTGCGCCGCCGACAAGCGCGAGGCCATGGTCGATATGCTGTTCGCCCAGCAGAAGGCCTGGGCCTTCTCCGACAAGCCCCTGCAGGGCCTCGTCAATCTGGCGAAACAGGCGGGCATGTCGCAGGAAACGTTCGACGCCTGCCTGAAGGACCAGAAGCTCTATGACAACGTCAATCAGGTGCGCGACCGCGGATCGAAATTCGGCGTCGATTCCACGCCGACGTTTTTCTTCAACAGCAAGAAGGTTTCCGGAGCCTTGAGCCCGGATGAACTCGACAAGCAGCTTGAGCCATTGTTGAAAGGTTGACCTGTCAAGCCGGTTCCAGAATTGCATGTGGAAACGCGGTTTCGCACAGGAAATTGACGGTAAATGCTTGCGTTGGCGGCATGGCGTAACGCCATATGGCCTGATTCGGAAGGTGGCTTGCCGCCGATTCGGCATGTTTTATTGCGCGCGCGGGAACCAGAGACCATGAAATTTGACCGGCTCAAAATCGTCGGATTCAAAAGCTTCTGCGAGCCAACCGATTTTCTGATCGAGCCGGGACTGACCGGCGTCGTGGGGCCGAATGGTTGCGGCAAGTCAAATCTTGTCGAAGCCATGCGCTGGGTTATGGGCGAAAACTCCTACAAGTCGATGCGCGCGTCCGGCATGGACGACGTGATCTTTTCCGGCTCGGGCGGCCGTCCCTCGCGCAACGTCGCCGAAGTCACGCTGGTTTTGAACAATTCAGACCGCACGGCGCCCGCCGCCTTCAACGATTCCGAAGTGCTGGAAGTTTCCCGCCGCATCGAGCGCGAGGAAGGCTCGCAGTACAAGGTCAATTCCAGGGAAGTGCGGGCCCGCGACGTGCAATTGCTGTTCGCCGACGCCTCGTCGGGCGCGCGCTCGCCGGCGATGGTGGGGCAGGGGCGCATTGGCGAGATCATCTCCGCCAAGCCGCAGCAGCGCCGCCGCATTCTCGAAGAAGCCGCCGGCATCTCCGGCCTGCACTCGCGCCGTCACGAGGCCGAGTTGCGCCTGAAGGCGGCCGAGGACAATCTCTTGCGTCTTGAGGACGTGCTGAAACAGATTGACGCGCAGGCGGATTCCCTGCGTCGGCAGGCCCGGCAGGCGACGCGCTACAAGGGTCTGGCCGCCGATATTCGCCGCAACGAGGCGTTGCTCTATCATATCGCCCATAAAGACAGCACGCGCGGTCTGGCGGAGGCCGAACGCAAACTGGAAGCGGATGTGCGCGAAGTCGCCGAGCGCGCCTTGCATCAGGCGGAAGCCGCGCGCCTGCAGGCGGTCGCCGCTTATGGCCTGCCAGGGTTGCGCGACGAGGAGTCCAGGGCCGGCGCCGTTCTGCAGCGTCTGATGATTGCCCGTGAGCAGCTTGAGGGCGAGGAAAAGCGCGCGCAGGAACGGGCCGGCGAACTGGAGCGCCGCGTGGCGCAGCTGACGCGCGATCTGGCGCGCGAAACCGCCCTGATCGCGGACGCCGCCGGCGTGCTGGATAAGCTCGACGCGGAAGCCCAGGATCTTGCCGAACAGGCCGAGGGCTCCTCCGAGATCGAGTTTGAAGCCAAGGCAAAGCTCGCCGACGCCGAGGGGCGGCTTCAGGAGGCGGAAAGGAAATTCGCCGAAGCGCAGACCGCGCTCTCCGACATGAACGCCCGGCGCGGCGCGCTTGAGCAGGCGGTCCGGGAAGAGACGCTACGCCATCAGCGCTTCGAAACCGAACTCGCCGCGGTCGCTGGCGAACTTGCCGCGTTGAAGCAAAGCGCTGGCGGCGACGAGGAGTTTCAGGAGGCCGCGGAGGCCCTCGCCATGGCGCAGGAAATGGCCGGGAACGCCGAGGAAGCTGTTCTGACGGCCGAAGAAAGTCACGCCCACGCCCGCGACGCCGAAGCGCGGATGCGCGGCCCCCTCGCCGATGTCGAGCGCAAGGCGCAGCGGCTTGAGACGGAAGTACGCACGCTGACCAATCTGCTCGCCAACGCGGCAAGCGATTTGTGGCCGCCCGTCGTCGAGGAAATAGACGTCGAAAAAGGCTATGAAGCCGCGCTTGGCGCCGCGCTCGGCGACGATCTCGACGCCTCCACCAACGCCTCTGCCCCAGCCCATTGGGCCGCGCTCGGCGACGCCTCGCGCGATCCCGCTTTGCCGCCCGGCGTCAACACGCTGGCGACGCTGGTCAAGGCGCCGGCGGCCCTGGCGCGGCGTCTGGCGCAGATCGGCATTGTCCTGCGCGGCGACGGCGCGGCGTTGCAAAGGCTGCTGCAGCCCGGCCAGCGCCTTGTCTCCAGGGAGGGCGATCTGTGGCGCTGGGACGGCTTTGCCGCCGCCGCCGAGGCGCCGACGCCCGCCGCGCGCCGCCTCGTGGAAAAGAACCGTCTCGGCGATCTCACGATCGAAGCCCGGCTGGCCCGCGTCGCCGCCGACAAGGTGAAGTCGGAGGCGGAACAGTTTGCGAACGCGCTGCGCGCCGCCGCCGCCGCCGAAACTGAAGCGCGCGCCTCCGCGCGCGCCTCCGCGCGCGCCGTGGAGGAGGCGCGCGGGAAATCCAGCGCGCTTGAGCGCCGCCGCGCGCAGGTCGCCACGCGTCTCTCGGCGCTGTCGGAAGCCGCGGCGCGCCTTGGCCAGACACTCGCCGAAGCCGCTCAAAAGAAAGTCGAATCCGAAACGGCGCTGAGCGAACTCGCGCCCACCCCGCAGCTCATGGGCCGGCTCGACCGCGCCCGCGCGTCAACCGGCGAAGAGCGCGCCGCGGCGGCCGAAGCGCGCGCCAGCGTGCAGGGCATGGCGCGCGAAGCCGAAGCGCGCGAGCGCCGCCGTCAGGCCATCGCCGTCGAGCGCCAGTCGTGGGATCAGCGCCGCAACGGCGCGACGTCGCAAATCGGCGAATTTGAGACACGCATCGCCGAATCCCGCGCGGAGCAGGAACAACTGGCCGAGGCGCCCGACCTCTTCCTCGCCAAGCGCCGCGCTTTGATGCGGGAAGTCGAGACCGCGGAGACCGCGCGCAGGGAGGCTTCGGACAGGCGCGCCTCCGCCGAGAACAGCCTTGGCGAAGCCGACAAGCTGGCGCGCCTGGCGCTTGAAGCCATGAGCGCGGCGCGGGAGGAGCGCGCCCGCGCGGAAGCGCGGCTGGAAGGCTTGCGTTCGCGTCACGAAGCCATCGTCCATTCCATCGCCACCGAGCTTGAGTGCGAGCCTCATATGCTCGCGGGACTGGCCGGCGTGAAAGCCGACGATGAAATGCCGGCGCTGGAAGCCGTGGAACGCAAGCTTGAAAGCCTCAAGCAGGACCGCGAACGTCTCGGCGCCGTCAATCTGCGCGCCGACGAGGAACTGAACGATGTCGAAGGCAAACAGACGGCGCTCGTGACCGAACGCGACGACCTCACCGAAGCCATCCGCAAACTGCGCGTCGCCATCGGCTCCCTCAACAAGGAGGGGCGCGAACGTTTGTTGGCCGCCTTCGATGTCGTCAACGGCCATTTCAAGGAGCTGTTCACGTCGCTGTTTGGCGGCGGCGCGGCGGAATTGCAATTGGTGGAATCCGACGATCCGCTGGAGGCGGGCCTTGAAATCATGGCCCGCCCGCCGGGCAAGAAGCCCACGACGATGACGCTGCTGTCCGGCGGGGAGCAGGCGCTGACGGCGATGTCGCTGATCTTTGCCGTGTTTCTCACCAATCCCTCGCCGATCTGCGTGCTCGACGAAGTGGACGCGCCGCTCGACGATTCCAACGTCGAGCGGTTCTGCGACCTGCTTGACGAAATGCGCAAGAAGACCGACACCAAGTTCATCACCATCACGCACAATCCCATCACCATGGCGCGCATGGACCGCCTGTTCGGCGTCACCATGGCCGAGCGCGGCGTGTCGCAGCTCGTCAGCGTCGATCTGCAGGCGGCTGAAGTGCTGGTGGCGGCGGAGTAGGACGCAGGCGTTCAATCGTTTATAGCAAGGCGGCGCTCCGAAGCCCGACGGGCCAGGGGGTCTTAATCATTGAGGAGCCGAACACGTGACGCGCAAACATCCGAACACAATCGCGGCGGCCGCAGTGACAGCGTTGCTAAGCATGGCCGGCGTCGCGAGCGCCGCGACTTGCGGCAACACCTCGGCGGGCTTTGAAACCTGGAAGCAGCAGTTCGCGGGCGAGGCGAAAGGCAGGGGCGCCAGCGCCGGCAGCATTTCGGCGCTCATGGGGACCAGCTACGCTTCCGGAACCATTTCGGCTGACCGCAATCAACACAGTTTCTCGCTGTCTTTAGAGCAGTTCATGGCCAGGCGCGGCGCCAATGGCATTATTGCGCGCGGGCGTTCGCTCAAGCAGTCCCAGGCGGCGCTGTTTGCCTCCATCGAGCAGCGTTACGGCGTTCCGCCTGGGCCGCTTCTCGCCATCTGGGGCATGGAAACGGGGTTCGGCGCGGTAAAAGGCAACCAGAACACCCTGTCAGCCGTGGCGACGCTTGCCTATGACTGCCGCCGCACGGCCTTCTTCACCGATCAGCTCTACGCGGCCCTGACCCTGGTCGACCGCGGCGTCCTGTCGGCGGGCTCGCGCGGCGCCATGCATGGCGAGGTCGGGCACACCCAGTTCCTGCCCAAGAACATTCTGCTTTACGGAACCGGCGGCAGTCTCGACAATGCCTCGTCCGCGCTCATGTCGACCGCCAATTTCCTCAAGGGCAAGGGCTGGCGCGCCGGCGCCGGCTACCAGCCGGGCGAGTCCAATTTCGGCGCCATCCAGGAATGGAACGCGGCCGGAGTCTATCAGAAGGCGATCGCGGCGATTGGCAAGCAGATCGACGGGAAGTAAGCGGTCAGGGGCGGCCGAGGAATATCGCCGAGCCCGCTCCTTTTGGGAGCGCCCAAGGGCGTCTTCAAACGCCGCGCGGATCGCCATGTCCCCACGCGAAAAGGCGCACACAACGTCCGGACGAGCGGCCTGGCTGCGGCGCGGGCGCCCGGCCACGGGTCGGTGCGCTCGCGCACAATAGCGGCTTCGAAATCGCGCTAGGGATCGCGTGTATCGATCCAATCACGGAGCCTCGCGCATGCGCGTCCACACCATCGCCTGCCTGGCCGTCCTGGCCGTCCTGGCCGTCCTGGCTGCCGCCCTGCCCATCGCAGCCCAAGCCGACGCGATCCTGCCGACACGGGACATCGCCGGCGCGCGGGACAATCCCTTGCTCAAGCGTTACGAAGGCTCGTTCATCGTCGGTTACGAACGAAAAGCCTTCGGCGAATTCCGTTTGCCGCTCGCGCCGCTGGAGCTGACGCAAGCGACCGATCACATGAACAACCGGGTCCACGCGCCCAGGCGAATGCTCGAACTCGAGGGCGCGGTGACGCGGCTCGTGTATGTCGCGCCGGCCGAGCGTTCGCCTCTCGAAGTGGTGCGCAATTACGAGGAGGAGGCGCGCAAGGCCGGCGGCGAAATTCTGTTCACGTGCAAGGGCCGCGAGTGCGGCGGCGATCCGGCGCGCACGACGGGCGGCGGCGGCGGCGACACCAGTCTGATGCAATATTTTCTTTACGAAAAAGACGTGAAGGACCCGCTGTTGTCGACAGGCTATTGCGCGCTCGTCGAGCGCATGACGGACCAGCGCTTTTCCGCCGCGCGTTTCCCCACGGCCAACGGCGACGCTCACGTGGCGGTGCACGCTTATCAGCCAATGGACAGCCATTCTTGCCGCGCCCTCGCCGGACGAACGATCATTGTCGTGCATCTGGTTGAACCCAAACCACGCGAAAGCAAGATGGTCGTCGTGACCGCCGCCGACATGTCCAGGAGCATCAACTCGACCGGCCGGATCGCGCTCTACGGCGTGTTTTTCGATCACGACAAGACGGAGATCAAACCTGAGTCCGAACCGGCCATCGTCGAAATCGCCAAGCTGCTGCGCTCGGAACCCTCGCTCGCCGTTCTCGTCGTCGGCCATACCGACAATGTCGGCGGCTTTGATCACAACCTCGATCTCTCGCGCCGGCGCGCCGCGGCCGTGATCGCCGCGCTCGTCAAAACGCACGCCGTCGCGCCGTCCCGCATGCGCCCGGCCGGCGTCGGCATGGTCGCGCCCGCGGCCAGCAACGATAGCGAGGAAGGGCGCGCGAAGAACCGGCGCGTTGAACTCGTGAAGCTGAATTGAGCGCGTCGCGCCGCCCTTGCCTTCTCGTCGCAGCCCCACTACCTTCGCCCCGTCATCACAGGGAGGTTGCCTTGCCAGGGCGCATCGACGTTCACGCTCATTCCATGGGCCCCGCCTACAAGACCGCCATTCAGGCCATCGGCGGCATCGTTCGCACGCCCGACTGGTCGCCGGACATGGCGCTCACGCACATGGATCGGCATGGCACGCAGGCGGGAATTCTCTCGCTGTCGACGCCCGGCCCGCATCTAGGCGACAACGCCAAAGCCCGCGATCTCGCGCGGCGCGTCAATGAAGAGACCGCCGGCTTCGTCGCGCGGCGGCCCGACAGGTTCGGCGCCTTCGCGACGCTCCCCATTCCCGATATCGACGGCGCCTGCAAGGAAGCCGCGCACGCGCTCGACCATCTGAAACTCGATGGAATCGGCGTGCTGGCGAGCTACGAGGGGCTCTATCTCGGCCATCCCTCCTTCGACCCTGTTCTCGCCGAGCTCGACAAGCGCAAAGCCGTCGTGCTGATCCACCCCAACAATCACCCCAGCGTCCACGACGTGCGCAAGGGAATCAGCGCCGGCATCGGCAATTTTCTTGTCGAGTTCCTGTTCGACACGACGCGCGCCGCGCTGAATCTGCTGTTCACCGACGCGCTGCATCGATACCCGAACATCCGCTGGATTCTCTGCCACGCCGGCGGCACGCTGCCTTTCGTGGCCTGGCGCGTTTCCGACATCGCCGCGCGGCAGATGATCCACGCGCCGTGGGACACGCAATATCCCTCGGCCTATATGGCGCGCCACGGCAAGAACCTGACGCAGGAGACGGTGCTGAAGGATTTCAAGCGCTTCTATTACGAGACGGCGCTGTCGGCGGGCCGGCAGAGTCTCGCCACCGTGCGCGAAGTCGCCGATTTCGACCACATCCTGTTCGGCAGCGACTGGCCCTATTGCCCCGACGACATGACGGAAGACATGATCGCCGCGACAAAGAACAGCGGCTTCTTCGACGAAGCTCAGCTCGCGGCGGTTAATCGCGGCAACGCGGTCAAACTGTTCCCGCGTTTCGCCTGAACCATCAAGCGCGCGGCCCCGCCTCTCATCATGTCGAGGCTGGCGCTACTTCTTCTCCACGGCTTCCGTATGGGTGGCGTGGCCCCAGGTCGTCGCGTAATCGCGCTGCTGATCCGCCGGCACGAAATTCTTCTCGATCTCGCGAATGATCGAATCGCCCGTCAGCGTTTTCAGATCGATCGCTGGAAACCGCCCCTTGTGGATGGACGCGCGCCATTCGCGCAACGCCGCGTCGCCGCGCGTGGCGAAATCGTTCATGGTCTGCCACGCGGCCTGCATGCCGGCCGAAGCGGCCAGCACGGGATAGAGCATGATCTTGACGCCGGTCTTGCGATAGTCGTCGAACGCGGGTTCCGGCTGCTTGCCGCCCCAGATGGCGAGCGTCGGCTTGGCGACGACGGCGCAAAACTTCGTCAGGTCTTCGAGACTTTCCACCGAATTGAGCCAGATCAGATCCGCGCCGCCGTCGTTGGCATAGGCGATGCCGCGCTCCAGGGCGCTCGCGAAAGTCTCGCCTTCCGCGCCCAGCGCGTCGCAGCGCGCGCAGACCACGAACGCCGCATCGAGCGCGTCGCGCGCCGCGACGGCGGCGCGTATCTTGCCGACGGCTTCGTCCTTGGGAATACAGCGTCTTCCCGCGCTGGTGCCGGATTTTTTCGGGCTCTCCTGGTCTTCGATCTGCATGCCGGCGACGCCTGAACGGATCACCTCCTGCGTGGTGAAATGCACATTGGCCGCGTTGCCGAAGCCTGTGTCGCAATCCATGAAGATGGGAATATCGACGCGCGCCGCGCAGTGCCGCGCGTGGTCGACGACATCGCGCAGGCCCAGGATGCCCGCGTCCGGCGCGCCCAGGATATAGGCGGACATTTGCGAGCCCGCGATGAAGAAGCATTCAAATCCGGCGATTTCGGCCATGCGCGCGTAAAGCGGCGAGAAGCCGCCGGGCATGATGGTCATTTCCGGGCGCGTCAGCAGGCGGCGGAATTGCAGGCGGATTTTGTGGGCGCGGTCGATGTGGGGATCTGTCATCTGGGGGCCGTCCACAAACACCGCGAAGAAATCTCCGACACGTGCGAGGCGCCCGTGTAAGCCATCGACGTCTCCAGTTCGCGCCGCAGCAGCGCCAGCGCGTGC
>JANYDZ010000187.1 GCA_025363375.1 Hyphomicrobiales bacterium | reverse complement strand
CACGAGAATGATGATGCTGACATCCATGCCGGGGTAAACGCCAAAGATGGGCGCGGCGACGACGCCGCCGAGCCCCGCGAGATAGGCGCCGATGGCGAAGACGAAGGCGAAGACTTTTCCGATGTCGATGCCGAGCGCCTCCGCCGTCGCGCGGTCATCGACGCCGGCGCGCACGAGCGCGCCAAGCCGCGTGCGCTCCAGGCCAAAATACAACGCGGCGATGACGACGCAGCCAAGCGCGATGATGAACAGGCGGTACGAGGGATAATTGACGCCGAAAATTTTGACGGTGGCGTTGAGCAGTTCGGGCTGCGCGACGCCCTTGGCGAGATCGCCGTAGACGATGCGCAGGAGGTCGGTGCCCATGTAGACGACGCCCACTGTAAGCAGGACTTGCGCAAGATGTCCCTGACGCCCCGCGTGTTTCAGCAGCAGAAAATACAGCAGCACGCCGGCGGCGGCGGCGATGAACGGGGCGAGCGCCAAGGCGGTCCAGAACGAGCCCGTGGCCTGCGCGATGGAGAAGGCCATATAGGCCGCGAACATGTAGATCGTGCCGTGCGACAGATTGAGATAGTCCATCAGCCCAAAGACGACGGACAGGCCGATGGCGAGCAGGAACAGCAGCATGGAAAACTGCAGGGAGTTCAGGACTTGCTCGATGAAGAAAGTCGGTTCGAGAAGCATTTGTGGGTTGTACGTTCCGCCGGGCGCTCCCCGCCGGGCGCCGCGCGGCATCGTCGCATGCGGGCGGGGCGCGAACAAGCAGGGCGAGGCGCGGGACGGCGACCGGAAGCCATTTTCCGGAATCAGTCGGGCTTGATGCCAGCCGCCTTGATCACTTTTCCCCATTTCTCAGTATCCTCGGCAATGAGTTTACCGAAGTCCGCGCGGGTCGTCGCCATCGGCACACCGCCCAGATCGACAAGCTGTTTCCTGATCTTGGGATCGAAAATGCCTGCGTTTATTTCCTTGTTCAGACTATCGAGGATCGCGATGGGCGTTTCTTTCGGCGCGCCGATGCCGAGCCATGCGCTCGCCTCGTAGCCCGGCAGAAAGTCGCTCATGGTCGGGATCTCCGGCAGCACGTCCGCACGCGTCGCGGTCGTGATGGCCAACGAGCGTAGCTTGCCCGCTCGGATGTGGGGAAGCGATGAGGGCGTCACATCGAACATAACTTGCACGTGGCCGCCGAGCAGGTCGGTCAAAGCCGGTGTTGAGCCGCGATATGGCACATGCCTCATGTCGACGCCGGCCATGAACTTGAACAACTCCCCTGCGACGTGCTGTGGACCGCCATTGCCGGCCGAGGCCATGTTGAGACTGCCTGGATTGGCCTTCGCATAGGCAATAAATTCGGGAACGGTGTCGGCTGGAACGGATTGATTTACCACCATGACCAAAGACGTGCGGAAAATGGCGGCGATTGGCGCGATGTCGCGGATAAAATTGAAGCTGAGCGCATCAAACAGCATTGCGTTGATCGCGTTCTGGGAATTGACCAGCAACAGCGTGTAGCCGTCGGCCGGCGCGCGCACGACCGCTTCGGCGCCGATGTTGCCGCCAGCCCCCGGCCGATCTTCAACGACAAACTGCTGAGCGAGGCGCTCCGAAAGCCATTGCGCCATAACGCGGGCGACAATGTCGGAAGAGCTGCCGGCCGCCTGTCCGACGATCAAGCGGACGGGGCGCGATGGCCAGGTTTGAGCGGATGCGCGTCGCCACAAGGCAGGCAGGGCGACCGCCGCTCCGGTCGATTGCACGAATCGACGACGTGGAAGCATCATCATGTGCCTCACTTTGGTTGGGAAGTTGCGCGCATGGTCGATGATTGAATTGCCGAACAGGCCAGAAGAAAGGCTGGCTGTCTGAGTTGGCTACCAGCCGACTGTATTGGCGTGGTCTGAAAAACAGCGGAACCTCGGCAAATTCCGCTGGCAATTCGTGGACCATCCTTGGGTCCATTTGAAGAGGCTATACCTGTGGCTTGGTTTTGAAAAGGGAGGATTGCGAGTTTTCAGGCGCTGTTTTTCAGGCGCTGTTTTTCAGGCACTTGGCGCTGCGCGTTTCCTGCTGCTACCTTGCCGCCATCATTCCGGAGGATTTTCATGCGCACGCTCACCACCGCCGCCCTTTTCGTCTCAGCCCTCGCCCAACCGGCGCTCTCCGCCGATCCCTTGAAAATCGGCGCGCTGATTCCCACGACCGGCGTGTTCGCCGCGCTCGGCGAACGCCAGCTCAATGGCATGCGCCTCGCCATCGAGGAATTCGGCGGCGAGATCGCCGGGCGAAAACTCGAGCTCGTTCACGAGGACACCGAAGGCAAGCCCGATGTCGGCGTCGCCAAGACGCGCAAGATGGTGCTGTCCGACAAGGTCGAGGTGATGGCGGGCATCATCAATTCGGCGGTGGCGCTGGCGGTGATC
>JANYDZ010000177.1 GCA_025363375.1 Hyphomicrobiales bacterium | reverse complement strand
TTGTCTCGACGCCTGAAGCGGCTGCTGCCACGCCAGAATCGAATGTGCCGGAGACGCCCCCGCCGGCCCCATTGAACCATCAGACCGTCGTGTCAAAAAGTGTGATTGCGCCCGCCGAAGCAGTCGATGGCCCGATCATTGCCCCGGAGCCGCCGTTGGAACGTGCGTCCAATGTCGAAAATGTTGCCGCGCCGCATCTGATCCACGCTCGAAAAGCCATGCCGCAGACGACGCAAAGCCTACAAGCGAAAGTCGCGAACGACGGCTTCGACCTGACGGCGGATATCGCGGCCATCGAAGCGAAGATGGAATCCGGGGCTGCCGCCGCAATGGACGAAACACTGGCGATCATTGACCAGGCGCTTGCTTCGCAGCCGGAAAGCACAGCCGAGCCGAGCCGGCGCGCGCGGGCGCGTTTGAAAGGCGCCGCTGCTCAAGCGCGCGCCAAACGAGCCTGACCCACGCGCACTGACCCACGCGCATCTTGACTTGCCCGCCCTCTACGTATAAGTTTTTATACACACGAGGCTTCATGGACGACGATAAAGAAATCCGCTGGGTGGGATCAGCCTACGATGATTTGCTGGCGTTTCCGGGAGACGCCCGCAAGGAAGCCGGCTTTCAACTCGGCAAAGTCCAGGCCGGTCTTGATCCCTCGGATTGGAAACCCTTCGACGACGTGGGCGCCGGGGCAAAAGAGATTCGGATCAAGGACGCCAGCGGCACCTGGCGCGTGATGTATGTCGCCAAATTCGAGGAAGCCATCTATGTCCTGCACTGTTTCCAGAAGAAAACTCAGGCCACCAGCAAGCAGGACAAGGCTGTTGCCGAGGCACGCTATCGCGGCGTGATCAACGCGAGAAAGGCGAAGAGATGAAAATCGACACCGAAATCCGCCATGTGACAAAGCCCGGCGCGAACCTCTTTCTCGAACTGGGTTTTGAACCCGGGGAGGCCCGGCGGCTGCAAGCGGCGTCCCGCAAACACATCAACGATACCCGGCTTCTGAAACAGCAGTTGATGGAAGAGCTGTCCAGATGGATCGCGGAGCATCAATTGAAGCAGACCGAGGCCGCCGAGATTTTGATGGTCTCGCGTCCGCGGGTTTCCGACGTCGTGAACAAGAAGACGGCCAAATTCACGATCGACACGCTCGTCGAAATGCTCAGCCGCGTCGGCAAGCCGGTCAGGCTGTCCATCGGTTGACGTGTATCCCGGGCTGAAAAGCGGTTGCGAAGTTGTTGTTCAATGATCGAAATCGCCCCCCGGTCGGACAAGTAGGGGTCAATGGCCTTCGCCGCTGCGCCAGGGAATATGACGCGACCGCCAGACGGTCGGCGAATTCAGGATCTTGAATCATCGAGGGATCGCGGGCCGAAAACGTTTCGGCTTCCCCAGCTTGGCTAATTGTGATATATCCTCTACCGTTTATGGTAACTCATGAGGACTTATCACTTCCCATGTCGTCCGCCGCCACCCAGCGTACACACGCAATCGGTCTCCTGAAATCCCGGGGCATGCTCCGGCAGATGGATCTTGTCGCCGAGGGAATCGCGCCGGAAACGCTGGCCCGACTGGTTCGGGACGCTGTTGTCGCGCGCCCGGCGCGGGGCCTCTACCAACTTTCCAACGCGAGATTTGAAGCCGCGCATGCGCTGGCCGCGGCCGCCGTGCTTGTTCCCAAGGGGGTCGTCTGCCTGACCTCTGCGCTGCAGTTCCATGAACTGACCCTGCAAATGCCCTCGTCCCTGTGGATGGCAATCGACCGCGCCGCATGGAGGCCGAAGATCGACTATCCCCGCGTTCGCTTCGTGCGATTCCCCGAGCTGGCACTGGCAGAGGGAATCACGCGCCATCGCATTGAAGGCGTCGATGTTCCCATCACCGATCCCGCGCGAACCATTGTCGATTGTTTCCGCTACCGCGCCAAGGTCGGACTTGATGTTGCCATGGAAGGGCTGCGCGAGGGTCTTCGCCGCCGCCGCTGCACGCCTGACGATCTCTGGCGCGCCGCGCGAAACGCCCGGATATGGCCGGTGATGCGACCCTACGTGGAAGCGATGGCGACAGATGCCGCGTGAACCGCAAAACGTCGGCGCTTCGGTGCGGGCACGACTTCTTGATCGAGCGCGCGCTGAAAAGTCGGATTTTCAGATACTGCTGACCCGCTACGCGATCGAACGACTGCTCTACCGGCTCGGCGTCTCCGGACATCGCGAGAAGTTCATACTAAAAGGCGCCATGCTTTTCGTCACGTGGGTGGCCGACCCATTCCGGCCGACCCGTGATCTCGACCTGCTCGGATTCGGCGACAGCGACGCAAACGCGATCGCCGAAACTTTCCGCGTCATATGCAAAACGCCCGTTCCAGACGACGGCGTGTCCTACGACATCACGGGATTGCTGGCGGCTCCCATCCGGACAACAGCCGACTATGGCGGGGTGCGCGTGCGAACCACCGCGACCATCGACCGCGCGCGCATTCCCATCCAGATCGATGTCGGCTTCGGTGACGCCGTGACGCCGGCGCCGGTAGAAATCGACTATCCCGCCATGTTGGGCAATCCCCAGCCACGTATTCGCGCCTATCCCGTCGAAACCGTGGTGGCGGAGAAATTTGAAGCGCTCGTCACCCTCGGCATGGCCAACACCCGCATGAAGGATTTTTATGATCTTTGGCTGATCGCCCAAAGATTCGAATTCAGGCAGTCCATCCTGATCGAGGCGATAAATCGCACCTTCAAGCGGCGCGGCACAACAAGACCACTCGAACCACCCGTCGGTCTGACCGACGAATTTGCGAATGTCCGGGCGACTCAATGGCGCGCTTTTATGGGCCGCGACCAGATAGTGGCCGCGCCCAAGGAATTGGCTCCTGTTGTCTCGGACCTCCGGGGATTTCTGATGCCGGTTTTGATCAACAGCACCCCGGCGGAAAAAGTCTGGCCGCCGGGCGGACCCTGGGCGCCGGAATCAACAATTGATGATGCGTAGCCTACGATTCAGGAATGTTTTGTGTACGCGGCGGTCGTCAAGCTGGAAGATATCCAGATAGTTCAAATTCGCGATAAACGTGAATTTCGACGGATTAATTATACCAAACCATATGGCCCGGCACGAAAGCACCGCGAGGTGCCGTCACGCCACGCCGGTCTATTGTTCGTGCTCCTGTTCACTGCCTTTGCCATCGACACGCGCCGCCTCCCTTTTGTCGAGCGCGGCTTGTTGTTCACGGCGAAGTTCTTCAAGCCGGCCATCAACCTCGAGCGCCACCACAAGCGGCACTGTCGTGTTTGCGATCAGGCGACGCTGCGCCTCATGCGCCGCCTCCGCCTGCCTTGCCTCGACTGACGCCAATTGTTCGGCTTCGCCAGCGATTGCGCGGGTCGTATCGATCTCGGCTGGCGAACCTACAGGTCTCGCTGTCGTGTCTCTCGCCAGCTTCTCTGTACTCTCCGCAAGAAGGCGGGCGGCGCTTGCCTCCCGATCTTCAACGACGGAAATCGCCCGCGCGTCAGTCACGACAATCGCGAGCGCGGCATTCGACAACGGCGCCGCCGCCTCGAGCCCGCGTTGATAATCCACACGCTCGGCGATGCGCTCGAGATATTTCCCGGATTTTTCCGCGAAGGCGGCGCGGCTTCCCTCCGGCATCACCGACGCGACCTCGTTGACGGCTTCGTTGAGCTCCTTCAGATCGACGGACATTTCGGCTGCGGTTTGCGGCATGGCGACAGTTCCTCGTGGGCTGACGGCGGCGGAAAACTCGGAGAGCGCGGCCAGGGCATCGCCGGCGACGTGAGAAGGCGAGAGCCGGTTCAAAATGTCCGTCGCGAATTTATTGTCGGGCTGCGTGCTCGCGACGTTGCGCCAGGCGGCCATGCTATCATTGACGACCGCCAGCTGTCGCTCGGAAACGGGGATCTTTATGGGATTCGTTCGCGCGGTCTCGATACGCCGGCGCGCATTGTCGATGACGTGATGATTGGCGGGATCAGCGGAATAGGCTCGATCCCGCGCCTCGCGCCCGGAACGCGGATGATCCGCGGCCGCCACAATGGATTTGTCGCGCGGCCCGTAGCTTTTCGACGACGCCGTTTCCAGCGCGCGCGTGGCGACAATTTTGAGGCCATTTTCCCGGGCGTGTTCAGCGTAAGCCGCGCGCCACTCCGAAAAATCCTTCACGTTCGGATTGATTTTGCGCCCGTCCCCGTTTTTGACGATGATGACGGCATGGGCGTGAATATGGCCGGCGCTCTCCGCCTTGTCGGTGTGCACCCCG
>JANYDZ010000084.1 GCA_025363375.1 Hyphomicrobiales bacterium | reverse complement strand
AAAGCGAACAGTTTTAGTTGAAGGCGATGGCGGTTTTGCACAGAATCTCTCTGAGTTAGGAACTGTTCAAAACAGGCAACTTAATTTGAAGCTCTTTATTTTTTCAAATAAAGGTTATCACGCGCGACGCAAACTCGGGCTTCAACCGCGCGGCGCCGGGCAACGCGCCCTGCGCGTCGAGAGGCGCCTCGCCCGCGATCTGTTGCTGCGTCAACAAGGTTGCGTTGTGCAGGACGTCGCCGAGGAACCGCCCGCTCAATTGCTCGACGCGCACGCGCTCGCGCAATTCATTGCCGCGCGCGGTGAAGACCTCAACCTTCACGCCGTATTTCGCCTCGAAGGCTTTGCCGATGGGATCGTGCGTTTGCGGCGAGAGATAGCCGGAATAGACGACCACCTTGCCTTCGCGTCTGGCGGCGGCGATCATTTCATCGCGGCTTTTCGCCGCTTGCGCGGACGCGCCCGTCGTCCACAGGGCGCCGCTTGCAAGCAGGCCTTTGCCAAGATCGCGCCGGGTTGTGTTCATGGCCGCCTCCAAATGCCGTTTTCGATCTCACGGCGCGCCGCGCAGCACCACAAGTCCGTCAAGCGCGACCGCCCCGCGCCCCGCGGGCAAGGCGACGAAAGGGTTCACATCGACGCTCTCCAGCCTGTCGCCGAGCCGCTCTGCAAGCTGCGAAAGCGACACGAGCGCTTGCGCCACGGCGTCTTTGTCGAGCGCCGCGCCGCCGCGGTAACCATCAAGCAGCTTCCCCGCCATGGTCGCGTCGATCATCGCGCGCGCCTGACCGCTGGTGAGCGGCGCCGGGCCAAATTGCACGTCTTTCACAAGTTCGAGCAATACGCCGCCCGCGCCGAACATGGTTACGAGTCCGACTTCGGG
Organism: Hyphomicrobiales bacterium; assembly: GCA_025363375.1. GTDB lineage: Bacteria > Pseudomonadota > Alphaproteobacteria > Rhizobiales > Beijerinckiaceae > Terripilifer. The sequence continues at coordinate 7,135 of JANYDZ010000084.1, read as the reverse complement.
ATCGCGATGCACGCCCAGCACCAGTTCCCGCCCGCCCTTGATTTCCTGCGCCACAATTATGCCGCCGAAACGCGCGTCGGGTTTCGCCTTCGCGAGATTTGCCTTGATCGCGGCGAAAGCGCCGCGCACGCCCGCGTCGTCGCCAATTCCAAGCATGACGCCGCCCACTTCCGATTTGTGCTGCACATCGTCGGACAAAAGCTTCACCACCACTGGATAGCCGATCACGCGCGCCGCGTTGACGGCGGCTTCGGCGTCCGCCGCCGCCGCCTCCTTCGGCGATGCCACGCCGTTGAGCGCCAGCAATATTTTCGACTGCGCCTCGTTCAACACAGCGCGCCCGTCGGAGGCGGGCGTCGCGGTCGCGAGGCATTGGCTTTCAGCCTCGGAGAGGGCGCGCGCGGGCGCGGGCGCTTGCGCCGCCTGGCGCGTCAACGCGCCGTAGCGACCCACATGCGCGAGGCAGTTCAAAGCCTTGTCGACCCCGTGCAGCACCGCGAGATTTGGCAGGCCTTCGCGGAACTCGCGCGTGAAATCCGTGTACATATAGGAGGCCATGGAAACGACGGCGACGGGCTTGCGCTTGCCCTCGACCACCATTTTGTCGACGACGCGCAGATTTCCCGCCTTGACGTTCTGGCCTTCCTTGACCGGCAATTCCTCCTGCACGCAGAACACGTCGATATTGGGGTCCGCCAGCATGACGTCGACGCATTTGAAATAGACTTCCGAGCTCGACAGCGCCGCGAAGCCGGCGTCGAGCGGATTTCCCAGCGAGGTGCCGACGCCGAGCAGCTCCTTCAACAAGGCGATTGTCGAATCTTCCAGTTTGGGAAAAGCAACGTTGTGACGCTCCGCGCCCTCGAGAAACAATCCCTTGAGCCCGCCGGAAAATGTCATCGCGCCGACGCGCGCGCCCGCTGGGGCCTTTGCATGCGCGAGATATTCGGCGACCTCGACCATCTCGTCGATCGTATCGACGCGTATCAAACCCAAGGGACGCGTGACCGCGTCAAACGACGTCAACGATCCCGCGAGCGAACCCGTATGCGCCAGCGCGGCCGCGCGGCTGGCTTCGGAGCCGCCGATCTTCAGGCAGACGACCGGCTTTTGGGCGCGTTGCGCGGCGCCGAGCGCGGCGAGGAAATCTCCGGCGTCCTTGATCGCCTCAATGAAGCAACAGACGACTTTCAACTTGTCGTCGGCCGCCATGTAACGAATGTAATCAGCCGTCGTCAGCCCGACTTCATTGCCCGTCGTCAGCGCGTAGGAAGGCGCGAGGCCGCGCTATTTCAGCGCGCGAAAAATCGCCATGACAACGCCGCCGCTCTGGCCGAAAAGGCCGACGCTTCCCACGGGCAATTCGGTGATACGGTCGTCCGGCAGCGTGGCAAAGCCGTATGGCGCGGCGAGATTGCCCATGCAATTGGGGCCCGACACCGCGAGCCCGCTTTCACGCACGGCTTGCGCCAGAGCCGCGCCCAGCGCGCGTCCTTCGGCGTCGCCGCCTTCGCCAAAGCCGCTTGAAAACACGGTGGCGCTTCGCGCGCCGGCGCGCGCCGCTTCGCGCACGGCCTCGATGGCGGCGGCGCCGGGCACGAGGATCGCGACATGATCGGGCTTTTCCGGCAGGTCCATGAGCGAGGGGTAACAGGTCTTTTCCCACACGAGCGCGCTGCGCGGGTTCACCGGGAAAATTTCGCCCCGATAATTGTAACGGTTCAGCGCGCGCCAGACGTTGCGGCCCCAACTGCCCACCCGATCACTGGCGCCGACGATCGCCACGTTCCGCGGCGACAACAACGCGCGCACCTTCTCGACGTTCTTTTGGTCATCCTGCGGCATTTTGGCTCTTTCAACCCGTGTCAGCGGAACAGTTCGATATACAGCTTCGACCAGCGTTCATAGTCTTTGGCGATGTCGTCGGGCGTCACAAAGTTCGCCTTGAAATTGCCGGTCGTCGGCGCCAGCTCGGGCATGGAGTTCGGCGTGTCTGAACGGGTCGGGAAGTAGTCGGCTTTCCTGAACAGATCCTGCCCCTCGCCGGACAGCATGAACTCGACGAAGAGTTGCGCCGCATTTGGACTTTTCGATCCCGCGGTCAGGGTCACCAGCGTCATCTGCGCCATGGCGGGCTCCATCTTCACCCATTGCACGGGCGCGCCTTTTTTGGCGCTGAGCGCCGCGTGATGATTGAAAATTTGCAGCGCCATCGGATGCTCGCCCGCGATCACCTGATCGACCACGGCGCGCGCGCTTCCGCCGATGGACTTCACGCCCTGCTTTGACAGCTTGCGCAAATAGTCGAGTCCTTTTTCCTCGCCCATGGCGCGCAACGTGTTGGCGACGAAGCCCGGCGCGCCCGACATGTCGTTGGGCTTCCAGACCATCTTGTCCTTCCACCTGGGATCGAGAAGATCGTCGTAGGTTTTGGGACGATCCTTCTCCGCCACAAGCTCGGTGTTTACCGCGGGCGTCATCACATAATAATTTGTCGAGACCCAATATTGATTGGGGTCCTTGAACTGGCCCGGAAGCGCCGCCGCGTTGGCCGGCGCGAATTTCCGCACGGCGCCGCCGTCGATCAGGGCCTTCAGGCCGCTCGTCAGGCCAAACACGTCGGCCTGCATGCGGCCAGCCTTGTGCTCGCCAAGCACCTTGATGATCGTGTCCTGACTGTCGGCGCGCGAATATTCGACCTTCACGCCGTATTTCGCCTCGAACGCGGCGACAAGCGGGCGCACGATCTGGTCGATGATGAGATCGGTGTAATAGACCAGCTTGCCCTCGGCTTTCGCCTTGGCGATCAGGTCCGCGCCCGGCTCCTGTGCGAGCGCGGACGAACCGGCGGACAGAACCGCGCACGCGGCGAAGATGTGCTTAAACCCTGCGGACATTTTGCCCTCCGGCTCCCCATTTCAGTCGGTTCAAACCGTGCCACAGGCGGGGGCGTCGCGCAATGAAACTTGCGCACGGCGCGCCCTGTGGCATAATGGCGGCGAATTCCAACGCGGGGAAAAATCATGCGCGGACCTCACGATGTCGGCGGCCTGCCGGACGGACCCGTTGACACGCAGGAGCACATTCTGACCTTCTGGGAGAAGCAGGTCGATGGATTGCGCGCCGCCGTCGGCGCCAAGGGCCTCATGACCTCGCACGAAAGCCGGCGCGCCGTGGAATCGCTCGGGCACGACGCGCACGAAAACATGCAATATTACGAGCGCTGGACGGCCGCGCTCTGCCGCAACATGATCGACAAGGGAATCATCACGCAGGACGAGGTTGACGCGCGCGTGACGCTCATCCGCAAGCGCCTCGCGGAGACCGGCGAGCTGGAGCTCGATTCCGCCGACGCGGGGAGGCGCGCATGAGCAAATTCGTCCCCGGCGAGAGCGTGCGCATTCGCGACGATTATCCGCCCGGTCACATTCGCACGCCGGTCTATCTGCGGGGCAAAAGGGGCGTCGTCACGCGCTATTTCGGCGATTTCGCCAATGCCGAAGTCGAGGCTTACGGCCGTCGCGGCCCGCGCAAGGGCGTCTACGGGGTGCTGTTTTGCGCCGGCGATTTGTGGGGGGATTACAAAGGCCCCGCGCACGACGTCGTCGAAGCCGATCTCTACGAACACTGGCTGGAGAAACTCGCATGAGCGCGCACGAGCACGACCATGGGCACGCCGACGATCACGACGATCATCGCGGCCACGATCACAACGCGCCGCCGCAGCCCGACGACAAGGTTCATTCCTATTACCAAATTCTCGGCATCGCGCTGAAGGAGCTGCTCATCGAAAAGGGAATCGTCGCCGCCGCCGATGTGCGCCGCAACATCGAGGCGCGCGACGCCATCACGCCCGCGAACGGCGCGCAAGTCGTGGCGCGCGCCTGGGTTGACCCCGCCTACAAGGCGCGGCTGTTCGCCGACGGCAACGCGGCGGCGGCGGAACTGGGCTTTGTCATCGCCAACACAAAGCTCGTCGCCGTCGAGAATACGAGCGACGAACACAATGTCGTGGTCTGCACGTTGTGCTCCTGCTATCCGCGCGATCTGCTGGGCCTGCCGCCGAGCTGGTACAAGAGCCGGGCCTATCGCGCGCGCGTCGTGCGCGAGCCGCGCGCCGTGCTCGAAGAGTTCGGCACGATGATTCCCGACGACGTGCGCCTGCGCGTGCATGATTCGACCGCCGACATGCGATTTCTCGTTGTGCCGCGCCGCCCCGTCGGCACGGAAGGGATGAGCGAAGAGGCGCTCGCCGCGCTCGTCACCCGCGATTCCATGATCGGCGTCGCCGCCATAGATCCGCCGAAGCTTTGAGAAACCGATGACCAGGGCCTCCGAGATCCGCCTCGACAAACGCGTCGCCATCGTTACAGGCGCCGGCAACGGCATCGGCCGGTGCATGGCACAGGCGATGGTGCGCGCGGGTTGCGACGTGGTCTTCGCCGATCTCGATGTGGGCGCGGCCGGCACCGCCGTCGCGGAAGCCGCGTTCAAACCCGGCGCGGGCAAGGCCATCGCCATGCCCTGCGACATCACGCGCATGAGCGATTGCGAGCGCACCGTCAACGAAACCGTGCGGCTCTTCGGCGCGCTGCACATTCTCGTCAACAACGCCGGCAAGGGGCCGACCCATGTGGAGGCCGCGCCGAAAACGAAGTCGTTAAAGTTCTGGGAAGCGGATCCCGAAGCATGGTCGAAGGTGATCGAGACCAACGTCGTCGGCACATTTTTCATGTCCCGTTGCGCGGCGCCGCATCTTTTGCGCAACAAATGGGGCCGGCTCGTCAATGTCACGACATCGCTCTCGACGATGCAACGCAAGGAAAACTCGCCCTACGGCGTCAGCAAGACGGCCATCGAGGCGGAGACCCTGATATGGGCGCAGGACCTCGCGGGTTCCGGCGTCACCTGCAATTCGCTCATTCCCGGCGGCGCGGTGAATACGAACTTCGTTTCCGCCGAAGGGCGTTCCGACGCGGCGCTGCGCGGACGCGTGTTGCTTGAGCCAGAAGTCATGATCGCGCCGATGCTGTGGCTGGCCTCAAACCTTGCCGACGACATCACCGGCAGGCGTTATGTCGGCAAGCTCTGGTTGCCCGATATGAACATCGAGGACGGCGTCAGGGCGGCGCTCGAAGCGCCGGTGTTGCTGAAGCCGGACCGCGATTAACGCCCGGCCTGCTCCAGCTTCGCCCGCACCAACTTTGTGCCCGCCACCATCGCGCAAATCTTGCCATAGGCGACATCGCGAGGCAGGTATTTCAGGCCGCAGTCGGGCGCGACGACAATCTTCTGCGCCGCGACATGCGGCAACGCGCGCTCGATGCGACGCGCGACAATCTCAGGCGTCTCTATCTCCTCGCTGCCAAGGTCGATCACGCCCAGCACGATCATTTTCGACGGCATTTGCTTCAGCACGGACAAATCGAGATTGGGTTGCGCCGTCTCGATCGACACTTGCTCCACGCGCGAACGTTCGAGCTCCGTCAGGAACGCGTAGCCCGGCGGCTTGTTCTTCACCAGGGCCGCGTAGCCAAAGCACAGGTGAATGATCGTCGGCACGTTGATTCCATCAAGCGCGCGGTCGAGCGCCTCGACGCCAAACGCGCGGGCCTGATCGGCGCGCGCCTGCATATAGGGCTCGTCGATCTGCACGTAATCGGCGCCGGCGGCGACGAGGTCCTTGATTTCGTCGTTGACGCAGGCCGCGTAGGCCATCGCCATTTTAGCGTCGTCGCCGTAATGAAAATCCTTCGCCTGCATGGCCATCGTGAACGGGCCGGGCACGGTGATCTTGATCTTTTTAGCCGTGTTGGCGCGCAAAAACCGAACATCGCCATCTTCGACCGCGTGTTTGCGGCGCAACGGACCAATCACGCGCGGCACCAGGTCGGGCTTGCCGCTGCGGCTCGGAACAACAGCGGGGTTGTCGATATCGATGCCTTCAAGCGCGGTGGCGAAGCGGTTGGAATATGACTCGCGCCGCATTTCGCCGTCAGTGACAATGTCGATGCCGGCGCTTTCCTGCGCGCGAACCGCGAGCAAGGTCGCGTCGTTCTGCGCCTGCTCCAGAAACTCCGGGGCGACGCGCCAAAGCTCTCTGGCGCGCACGCGCGGCGGCGGACGCGTGGCCAGGGTCTGGCGGTCAATCAGCCAATCGGGTTGCGGATAGGAGCCGACGATCGTGGTGGGCAACAGCATGACAGACTCCTACCTGGCCGCGGATTTGCGCGCCGCTTCGTCGATGACGCGCCACAAGCGCTCCGGCGTCGCGGGCATGTCGATGTGACGAACGCCGAGATGCGACACGGCGTCGACCAGCGCGTTCGCCATGGCCGGCAGCGCGCCGACGCAGCCGGCCTCCCCGGCGCCCTTTGTGCCAAGCAGGTTCGTCGCCGTCGGCACGGGGCATGATTTGACGCTTACATGCGGGAAAAGTTCGGCGTGGGGCATGGGATAATCCATGAATGATCCCGTGAGATTCTGCCCCGACGCCGGGTCAAATCGAATTTCCTCCATCAACATCTGGCCAATCCCTTGCGCGATGCCGCCGAGAATCTGGCCCTTGAGCAGCATCGGGTTGAGCACGGTGCCGACATCGTCTGTGACGGTGTAATTTTCCAGCGTGACAAGGCCGGTGTCGGGATCGATCTCGCATTCGATGATGTGACAACCGTTCGGATAATTCTGTTTCACCGTGTGATAGGCCGCGTTGGCGTTGAGGCCGATTTCCATGTCTTTCGGCACGTTCTTCGGGCTGATCGCGCTCCGCGCCACTTCCTTCATGGTCATGCTGCGGTTGGTCTTGCGGCTGGAGAACACGCCTTCGGAATACTCGACGTCGTCGACCTGCATCATATGCGCGGCGATTTTCCTGGCCTTTTCGACGACCTTGTTGGCCGCGCTCAGGATCGCCGAGCCGCCAATGGACGCCGTGCGCGAACCACCTGTGCCCTCGCCGAAGAACACCTGATCCGTATCGCCCTGCAAATAATGAATCTCGTCTGGATGTATGCCGAGCCTGTCGGAGACGATTTGCTTGAACACGGTCTCGTGACCTTGCCCCTGCGTGACGGAGCCCGCGAGCACGGTGACCGATCCGGTGCGGTCAAAACGCACTTCAGCGCCTTCAAAG
>JANYDZ010000146.1 GCA_025363375.1 Hyphomicrobiales bacterium | reverse complement strand
CCGGCGTAAACGGCGGCGCTGGCTTCGACTGGTGTTTGCCGGCAATGACCACGAGATCGACGTAGTTGATCGGCGAAGCGTGCGCTTCAATCAATACTTCGCCGTCGGCGAGCCGGGGTACGCGCGCGTTGGCCATCAACGCCTGTTCCGGTCCGCCAAATTCACGCACCACAATCGCCCGCATGAATTCCGGCGGAGCCGCTGATCGCGTCATGCCGCGTCAGCTCCTGGCTTTCGCCGCGTCCCCGGCGCCGTCGCCGGCCGTTCGCCCAAAGACAGTCCCGGACGTGAGGCCCGAGCCGCCGGGATAATTGAAATAGAACAAGCCGCCGACGAGTTCGCCCGCCGCGTAAAGGCCGGGTATCGGATTCATGTCGGTGTCCACCACCTGTCCCGTATCGGAAACAATGCGCAAGCCGCCGAATGTGAAGGTGAGCCCGCATGTCACCTGATAGGCTTCGAACGGCGCTTCGTCGATTGTGTTCGCCCAGTTGGATTTGTTGATTTCAAGCCCGACCGTGCAGCGGCCGTCCTTGATGTTGGGATTGAAGCGCGCATCCTTTTGGACGGACGCGTTGTAACGCTTCATTTCCTCGAGGAAGCCGCCGGGATCGACGCCTTCAAGCTTGCCCGCGAGTTCCTCAAGAGTGTTCGCCGAAACCTTCGTCACGCGCTTGATGCGATATTCGTCGCGCAACATCGGAATGATCTTCCTGTCGAACACCTGCCACGCGAATTGATCCGGCTGCTCCAGAATCACGCGGCCGTAACGCGCGTAGGTGTAGTTGCGGAAATCCGCGCCCTCATCCACAAAGCGCTTGCCCGTGGCGTTGACCATGACGCCCCAGGGGTAGGAATGCTTCTGGAAATTATCGCCGACATCGAGATCGCCGAACTCCGGCGCGTTGTAGTCCCAACCCACCGCGTGCCCGCCCGACCAGTTGCCGCAGGTGGAAGCGCCTATGTCGATCGCCATTCGCAGGCCGTCGCCCGTGTTGAAACGTGTGCCGCGCACTTTCGCGAGTTCCAGCCGGGGCCAAGATAGCGCGTGCGCCATTCGGGATTGGACTCAAATCCGCCGCACGCCAGCACAACGCAGGCCGCGCGCAGATCGTGCATGGCGTTGTTGTGCTTGACGCGCACGCCGGTCACGGCGTGACCATCGTAGATCAGCGACAGCGCGCGCGTGTTGCAACGCAGTTCGACGCCGCGTTTTTTCGCGATGGAATTGTGTTGATCGACAAGGCCCGGTCCGCCGCCCCAGGATTCCACCGTGAGCCCGCCCCAGAATTTGAATTTTCCATCGATCTTGTAGGCCTGCCTGCCCCAGATCGGTTGAAACCGCATGCCCTTGCTTTGCAGCCACAGCGCGCTCTCGTAGGACTTCGTCACGAGCCGCTCGCAGAGATCCCCATGCGTGCGCCAGCGGGTGACGCGAAACATGTCGTCGAAGAATTGATCGCGCGTATACGCGCCGAAATCCGAGATCGCGCATTCCGCGTCGGTCAGGTCCGGCATCAGGACGCGCAGGTCGTCGACGCCGTTGTAGACAATGCGGAAGGCGCCGGCGGTGAAGCGCGAATTGCCGCCGCTTTCATTTTCCGGCGCGCGTTCCAGCATGAGAATCGACAGGCCGCGCTCCCGCGCCGCGAGCGCCGCGCAAAACGCGGCGTTGCCGCCGCCGACGATGATCACGTCCCAATTGTCCGTCATAGGTTCCCCGAATTGGCGTTCACGTCCGCCCTCTACCCTATTCATTAAAATCAGGCGAGGCTTCGCGCCAGTTAAATACGGACGCGGGATGCCCGCCGCCGCCGGGGCGCGTCTTTTACGATTGTCCAACGGCGATAGTGTCGTTTTATGCGGCGCTCAATTCGCCGCGAGCTTTTTTCCGGTTCCCATCGAAATGCCCGGCCGTCCGGTCGCGCGGTATTGTTTGACGAGGGCGTCGTTGTAGTCGCCGGCGCGGATTGGCTGGTATCTGGGAGGATTTCCCGTTCCGTGGCAGCCGGGCAGGCAGCGAATCATCGTGTCGGGATCCGGCCCGGTGAAGAACGCGGCCGAGAGGCGCGCCTGGCCGCTTGTGTTCATGGCGCGGTGCAAAGTCGACGTGTAAAGGTCGTTGGTCCACATGGCGAACATGTCGCCGAGGTTGACGACGAAAGTATTTTCGATTGGCGGAATGTCGATCCAGTCGCCAGCCGAGTTGCGCGCCTGGAGCCCGCCGGCCTCGTCCTGCGTCAGCAGGGTGGCGCCGCCGTAATCGGTGTGCGGCGAAAAACTCCATTGCGTGCG
>JANYDZ010000089.1 GCA_025363375.1 Hyphomicrobiales bacterium | reverse complement strand
GTCACCTATCCGCTCAGCGGCCCGCAGGGCGCCTGGGGCCAGTTGATCGTGCCGGCCATCGAGATCGCCGTGCAGCACGCCAACGGCGCCGGCGGCGTCAACGGGCGCCCGTTGCAACTCGTTGTCGAGGACAGCAAGGGCAATCCGGAAGCCGCCGTCTCCGCCATGCGCAAGGTCGTGCAGGTCGATGGCGTGCAGGCGATCCTGACCATTTTCACCAATGTTGTGAGCGCGCAGATGCCGCTGGCGCAACAACTCAAGATCCCGCTGCTGTCGCCGGTCGAAGCGCCTGGCCTCACCGCCAAGAGCGGCGGCTGGGTCTTCGCCCATTCCTCGCTGCTGTCGCGCAACCTGCCGCTGCTCGAAGCCTACTGGAAAGCCAAGGGCGTCAAACGCCTGTTCGGCTTCCTGCCCAATACGCCCATCGCGCCCTATGGCTCGGGCCTGTTCAAGCAGACCGCGGCGCGGCTCGGCGCGAGCTGGGAGGAAACGCTGTTCAAGCTCGGCGACACCGACTTCCGCGGCCTGATCGTGCGCGCGCGCGCGGCCAATCCCGACGCCATCGTCGTTTGGGGCCACGGCACGCCGGACGAGGGCCTGATCATGAAACAGGCGCGCGAACTGGGCATCGCCACGCAAATGTACAACGCCAGCGCCACGCCGACCGTGAAAAGCTACCGGGAAGCCGCGGGCAAGGCGATCGACGGGTTGATTTATTCCGGCTTCAAATACGATCCCATGGCGGCAAAACCGCTCATCGACGCCTATCGGGCCAAGCTCGGCTTCGAACCCGATTTCGCCGCGCTCGAGGTCTACGACATGATCAACATGGTGGCGCAAGGCATCAAGGCCGCCGGCTACAATGGCGAGGGCATCCGCAAATACATCGCCGAACTGAAGGATTTCAGGAGCATCGGCGGCGGCCTCGTGAGCATGGATTCGGAAGGGCAGACGCAAAACCCCGTCGGCCTCTATGTCGTCAAGGACAGCGAAAAGGGCGTCTTCGAAGAGATCAGGTTGTGAGCTTGCGCGGCGTGGAGGCGGTGCAAGCGCCGCGCGCTCCATGCTGAACCTCCTGCAGGTCTTTTCCACCGGCCTCGGCCTTGCGGGCTACTACGCTTTGGTCGCGGTTGGCTTCGCGCTCATCTTCGCCACGCTGCGCATCTTCCACGTCGCCCACGGCACGGTCTTCATGACCGCGGGCTATGCGTTTTTCGGCCTGCACCGGCTGGCGGGCCTGCACATTGCGCTGGCGGCCGCGTGCGCGCTCGCCATCGCCGCCCTCGTCGGCCTGCTCATCGACAAGATCATCTACGGGCCCGTGCTGAAGCGCGGCGGCGGAATGTTCAGCGTCTTCATCGCTTCGCTCGGCGTGTCGCTGATTTTCGAGTCCGGCTTTCTCGTCTGGTCGAAAGGCGTCGTCTCGGTCGCGCGCGCGGAATTGCTCGATATTTTCATCGTCGGCGACGTGGTGTTGCGGCGTTTCGATTTCTTCATCCTCGCAATTGTGGCGCTGGCCTACGGCGCGCTCTATCTGTGGCTGCACCGCACCAGCACGGGCCTCGCAATTCGCGGCCTCACGGACAATTCCGAACTCTCGGCCATCGTCGGCGTCGAAGTCGCGAAGACCCGCAACGCCATCTTCCTCGTTGCCTCCAGCCTCGCCGGGCTTGCCGGCGTGCTCACGGCCTATGACACGGGCATGACCCCGGCGAGCGGCGTGCAGACCCTGTTCATTGGCGTCGTCGCGGTGATCCTTGGCGGCACGCGCAACATTCTGCTTGGCGCGATTGTCGGCGCGGCGGCGTTGGGCATGCTCACGGCTTTCGCCGGCTACTTTTTTCCCGAATGGATCAGCTTCAGCATTTTCGCGATGATGATCATTCTCATCATCTTCCGTCCGCAGGGATTGTTGGGCTGACCATGGAACACCTTTACTACCTCGGCACTCTCATCAGCGTCTGGATCATTGTGGCGCTCGCCGCCAATCTGGTGATCGGCTACACCGGCATGATGGCGATGGGACAGGCCGCCTATCTGGGCGTCGGCGCCTATGTCGCCGCCGGGCTCAACGTGCTGCTCGGCGTGAACTTTCATCTGGCGCTGCTGGCCGCGCTCCTCGTCAGCGGCGCCGTCGCCGCCGCCACCCTGTGGCCGCTGTTGCGCATCGGCGGGTTTTATTTCGCGCTGGCGACGCTCGGGCTCAACTTCGTCTTCTTCGACATTTTTCACAATCTGGGGCCGCGCGTCGAAGGCAGCGAAGGCTTGCATGGGCTGAAACTGCCCGACCTTTTCGCCGGCTCCGGCGCGCGCTTCGCCACGACCGCGGCGCTCGCCGCGCTGTGTTTCCTGGCGTGCCGGACAATCGTCGGATCGCCGCTTGGGCGCGCCCTGCGCGCGGTGCGCGACCGGCCCGACGCGCTGGCCGCGCTCGGCAAGGACCCGCGTCGCTACCAGATGTTGATCTGGTCCGTCGCCGGGGCGCTCACCGGCCTTGCCGGAGGGCTCTACGCGGCGACGCTGTTCTACATCGACCCGACATTGTTCACACTCGACGCGTCGATCCTCGTTCTCGTCTACATCGGCGTCGGCGGGCTCGCGAGCACCTGGGGCTCCGTGCTCGGCGTCGTGCTTCTGATCGTCTTCAACGAATCGCTGCGGTATCTCGGGCTTCCCAGCCAATATGTGGGACCGCTGCAACAGGCCCTGTACGGCCTGTTGCTGATCGGCCTCATGATATTCCGGCGCCGGGGTCTGGTGGGTGAATATGACTTCCGCGAATAACGGCCTGCGCATCGACGGGCTCGCGATGAATTTCGGCGGCGTCTTCGTCTTCGACGACGTGACGATCGACATTCCCCCGGGCAAAGTCACCGCCTGCATCGGGCCAAACGGGGCGGGCAAAACGACGATCATCAACATCGTCTGCGGCGTGTTTGCGCCGCGGGCCGGCGAAATTTTCGTCGATGGCGTCAAGCTCGCGGGCGTGCGGCCCTTCGACACCGTGCGCCACGGCCTCTGCCGCAGTTTTCAGGACGTGCGCATTTTTCCGTTTTTGACGGCGCTCGAAAATATCCTCGTGGCGATGCCCGGACAAAGCGGCGAGAATTTGCTGGGCCTGTTCACGCCCGGCGCCCGCGCGCAGGAACGCGCCAACCGCGAGAAGGCGCGGCTGTTGTTGCAGACGGTGGCGCTCGAGGGCGCCGCCGGCAGGCCCGCGGGCGAACTGCCCTTCGGCCAGCAAAAACTCGTCTCGTTGCTGCGGGCGGTCGCCACCGGCGCGCGCGTTCTGCTGCTCGACGAGCCCGCGGCCGGCGTCGAAATCGATCTTATTCCGCGCGTTGTCGATCTCATTCGCGCCCTGGCGAAGGCCGAAGGACGCGCAACCTTCCTCGTCGAGCACAATATCGACCTCGTGCGCGAGGTCGCCGACCATGTCTGCGTGCTGCAGGGCGGGCGCATCATCGCGTCGGGCGCGGCCGAACACGTGCTTGGCGACGAAACCGTCATCCGCGAATATCTGGGGCGCGTCTACAATGCTTGAAGTCAGCGGTCTCGACATCGCCTACGGCGCCTTTGAGGTGCTGCATGGGGTGAATCTGGTGGTCGCCGAGCGCCGCATTGTCGGCCTCTTCGGCCACAATGGCGCGGGAAAATCATCGCTGTTGAAAGGCGTCTACGGCGTGTTGCCCGTGCGCGCGGGCAAAGTGCGTTTCTTCGGCCAGGAGATTACCAACCAGCGTCCCTTCCGCCAGGCGGAGCGCGGCATTCGTTTCGTGCCGCAGGAAGGCAACGTCTTTCCCAACCTGAGCGTGGAAGACAATTTGCGCATGGGCGCGCTGCGTCTGTCCGGCGACGCCGCGGCGCGCGCGGCGCGCTTTGCGGAGGTCTACGAGACCTTTCCCATACTGCGCGAACGCCGCGACGCGAGGGCAAGGGTGCTCAGCGGCGGCGAGCGGCAGATGCTGGCGATTTCCATCGCGCTGATGACGCGGCCCAGACTTTTGTTGCTGGACGAGCCCTCCGCCGGCCTCGCGCCGATTCTCGTGCAGCGCCTGTTCGAGATGATCGTCTCCATTCGCGACCGTTTCGGCATGGCGGTGCTGCTTGTCGAGCAGAATGTCAACGAGGCCCTGCGCATCGCCGACGACGTCTGCGTGCTGGAGGAGGGCCGCTTTGTGTACGCGGGGCCAGCAAGCGAGAAGGATCTCATCGTGCGGCGCCTGTGGCGGCTGGAAAAGGGATGACGGGCGCGCGTTGTTCGGCGCGCGCGCCTGTCAAAACGCGTATTTTTGCAGCTTGCCTTCGTCGATTTCCGCGCCAAAGCCGGGCGCGTCGCAGGGGGTCAGCGTCCCCTCGGCGAATTTGAAATCGCCGGCGAAGACATCGTCGCCCAGCTTGTCGAAAAAATGTGTTTCCATTGGCAGGGGATCGAGATGGGGAATCGCCGCGCGCATGTGGATGCGCGGCATGGCGGCAAGGCGGCTTTCCGAATCCGTGCCGATGAGCGCGGGCACGCCGGCCGCCTCGCAGAGGGCGATGATTTTCAACGATTCGGTAAATCCGGTCCGGCGCAGTTTGACGCTGACGGCGCCGACGCTTTGCAGGCGCAGATGCATGTTCACGGCGGCAAGGCTTTCGCAGCACTGATCGCCCAGCAGGGCGATGGGCAAAACAGCGGCCATCGCGGCCTGTCGCGCGGGATCGGCGAAATTGCACGGCTCCTCGATGAACGCGACGTTGTAATCGGCGGCGCGCGGCAGAATGGCGCGCGCCTCGGTCTCCGCGTAGGTGCCGTTGCAATCGATGTAGATGAAGACGTCGTCGCCCACGGCCTTGCGCACGCCCTCGATCATGCGCAGATCTTCGCGCGAGCGGCGCCATGTTTTAAGTTTCATGCCGCGATAGCCGCGCGTGTCCCGCATTTTTTTGGCCTCGTTGATCTGCCCCTCGACGCTGTTGCCATGGGCGATCCAGGTGAGCGGCGCGGGCTTCGGCTCGCCGCCGCCGAGCAAACGCCAGACGGGCTGTCCCAGGATTTTTCCGCGCAGGTCCCAGAGCGCGATGTCGACGAGATTTTTTGACGCCGCGCAGGCGCGGATTTTCTTGAGGCGTTCGAGCACGGCGAGATGCGCGAGCGGATCGGCGCCGATGAGCAGCGGCTTGAGAAAATGCTCAATCTCGTAGGCGATGGATGTCGCGTCCTCGCCCGATTGTTCGGGACGGCAGATGGTTTCGGCGAGGCCGGTCACGCCGTTGTCGAGGCTCAGGCGCAGCAGCGCGTATTCGCCGACGGATTGCTTGAGGCTTTTGAACGAGACCTCGCCTTTGTAGGGAAGCCGCAAGCGGAAAGCCTCGACCTTCCCGATCTTGAGATCGCTTGCCGTCTGCGTGTGCTCTTTCCTGGCGGGCGCCATTGCAATTCCCCATGCTGGTTTCGGCGGATCTTGTTTTCGACAAGCCTTGTTTCGACAAGTCCTGTTTCGACAAGTCTATGCACAGGCGCGCGGAAAACGCTATGCTCGCCCGTTCCAACAGCGCCGGTGTCCCAATGCGCTTCTCCGCCCGCCTCGCACTGTCGCTCGCCGCGTCGCTCGCCGGCGCCCCGCCCGCTTCAGCCGACCCCGTCGCGGATTTTTATCGCGGGCAGACCATCAGCGTGATCGTCGGTTCCGATCCGGGCGGCGGCTATGATTCTTACGCGCGGCCGGTGGCGCGGCATCTGGGGAAATTCATCCCCGGCCATCCCGCGCTCGCGGTGAAGTACATGCCGGGCGCGGCGAGCCTTGTGGCCGCGAACTATTTCGCCAACGCCGCGCCGCGCGACGGCAGCGTCATCGGCGCCTTGCAGCGGCAAATTCCTTTCGAGCCGCTGCGCGGCAACGACGCGGCGCGCTACGATCCCTTCAAATTCTTCTGGCTCGGCAGCGTGACGGCGGAGACGGCGGTGTTCATCGTGGCTAAATCCGCGCCGCACAAATCGGCCGCCGACCTGCTTACATTGCCGCTGATTTCCGCCAGCCTCGGCTCGGGCACGGACAGCGAGGTCGAATCCATCGCCATGGCCCGCCTGCACGGCGCGCCCATAAAGCTCATCAGCGGCTATCGCGGCACGCCCGAGGCGCTGCTGGCGCTGGAGCGCGGCGAAGTGCAGGGCGTGCACGGGATTTCCTGGTCCTACATCAAGACCAAAAAAGCCGACTGGCTGAAGGACGGGACCATTCGCCTGCTGTTGCAAAGCGGGCTGAAACCGCACGAAGATCTGAAGGGGATTCCGGAGCTTTACGATCTCGCCAAAACCGACGAGGAGCGGCGCGTGTGGGACCTGATCCTCGCGCCAAAGGTGATGTCGCGGCCTTTCAACCTGCCGCCGGATGTGCCCGCCGACCGCGCGGCCGCGCTGCGCGACGCCTTCGAAAAGCTGATGCGCGACCGCGAATTTCTGGACGAGATGGAGAAGCTGCAACTCGAAGTCGTTCCCGCGACGGGCGTGGAGATCGAGGCGCTGATGCGGCGGCTCTACGCGTTTGCGCCGGAGACGGTGGCGAGGATGCGGGCGGCGATTGCGGCGGGCGGGAAGTAGCGGGGCGGGCGCGGTGCAGCGGCTAATCCGCGCTCTTGCCCGCAACGCGAAATGCCAACGCGAGCGCGCTAGACGCTGGCGAAGTCCCCTCACCCCTCCAACGCCGCCGCCCCCGCGACCGCCACGGGTTCGTCGAATTCGCCGATGCCCGAGACGCCCACCGCGCCGACGCATTCGCCCTGATAGACAAGCGGCACGCCGCCGCGCACGCCGATCTGGTTGGGCGTCATCAGAAAACCCGGGCGTTCCTTGACGCGCTCCTCCAGCGCGGAACTGGGGCGTTCGCGATAGGCGGCGGTGCGCGCTTTGCCTGTCGCCATTTCCACGGAATTGGCGCTGTGGTCGTCGGGGCGCTCCAGATAGAGCAGCGCGCCGCCGCGGTCGACGACGGCGATGGTGCCTTCCATACCGTGTTGGCGCGCCTTGGCGCGCGCGGCTTCGACGACGATCTGCACGTCCGCGAGGGTGAGTGTTTGTTTCAGGCGCATGTCGATCTCCGTTTGCCGCCGCTCAAAGCCGGGCGGTGAAATCCCTGGCGTCGAGCTTGGCGCGCGGATAGGTGATGGCGCTTTGCGTCCATTTCTGGCTGACGCAAAGCTCCGCGAAACGGATGCCGATGGCCTTCGTGTTGAGCACCTGCACGCCCGTGGCCCTGGCGAGATCGTCGGGATCGACGATGTAGGGGATCAGCGCGCCGCCGAGCGGCAGGATGATTTCCGCGCCGTCTTCGTCGACGAGTTCGCGGATAAGTTTCACCATGATGGCGAAAATCTCGTCCTTGCGTTCGCCGGCGTTGACGTAAACCCCGATGGGCTTCATGCCCGCGATGAATTGTTCCAGCCCGTTGGCGCGCATGATGCGGCGCGTATAGGGCACGTGCGGGGGCAACGGCACGGTGATGCCGACGCGGTCGGCGAGCACCAGCGCCGCGTGCATCGAGGCGCGGTTGAGGCCGATGACGGGAATGTCGACGGCGAGCCGCCCGCCGTCGACGCCCGGATCGAAAGTGTTGCTGGAAATGCAGGCGTCGTAGCCATTTTCCTCCGCCCACAAAATCTTGCGCACAATGGCCGGCGTTTCCATCATGTGATGGAGACCGTTGAGTTTGCTCTGCGAGC
>JANYDZ010000117.1 GCA_025363375.1 Hyphomicrobiales bacterium | reverse complement strand
CCACCAGCCAGTCTGGTATATCTGGACTTTTCTCACCCTCGCCGGAATAACGCGGCAATATCGGGGGTTTTCGTACGGTCTCGGAGACGGAGACCTGTCTCTGGCGTCTCCGGGGTTAATTTTTGGCCGTTTTTGGCCGGCTGTCTCCGACCGAATAATTTCGTTTCCCGGAATGGCGGCGAGCGCGTTTGGAGAGACGAGTTTGCATAAATCTGGAGACCGGTTCGCGGTAGGCTGGCCCGGTCTGTTCCTGCGATTACATGATCGGGATCCGCGCCGCCTTTCGCGAGACATGTGATGCATGCGCGCCGACGACGAAGCTGCGTCTTTTATTTAACGCAAGTTCGCGAACAGTGGAAATTTGCGCGCTCTATGTCCGGTCGGTGATTCGCGTTCAGATGGTGCCGCCGGCGGGCAATCCAAGCGCGCGATGCTGTTCGATCCAGTCCATGGGAAGGTCGATCAACCGGGACAGGCCAAGCCCGCGAGGCAGACGACCCTCGATTGCGGCCTTGATGATGACGGGCGACAGAAACGCCAGCGAGAGCGTCTGGCGTATCGATCGTTCGGATTTTCCCTCGCGCGCGGCGAGCGATTCGGTATCGACGATCATCCCCTTGTTCAGCTCCGCCAGCCAGCATCGCGCCCGGGCGATGGCCTCAAGAACCCTGGTTCGCGCGTTGGCGCGCAGGGCGCGCGTCAACGACGGGTCGTGATTTTCCGGCACAATGATTTCGCGATGGCGGCGCAACGATGGCGGCGTCCATGCAATTCTGATTTGATCGAGGGACGCATCTCCAGAAATTTGGGTTGCCGCGCCATCGTTGTCCTGGCGGGCCAGCGTGATCACGACGTTGTTCAGGCCGACGCGAACCTCGCCAACGATGGAATCCAGGAGATCGCGCTCGTCGCCGGACGGGGGTGCGTCGAGCTTGCCAACATTGTCCCGAAGCGCCTTCAGTACGAGGGACTCGATCTCCATCGCGGGAACGCGGGCGATTGATCCAGCTTCGTCCCGCTTGCCCTGCAACAGGGCCTGGGAGACGTAATAGCGGTAACGGCGTCCGTTCTTGTTGGCGTGCGCGGGGCTCATGGGATGTCCGCGATCGTCCCTGATCTTGCCGAGGAGCAGCGCGTTCGAGGGCGTGTGCCGATCGTGAGCGGCCCTCGTTTGTTGCGCGAGTTTTCCCTGAACCTGATCGAAAAGCTCCTGGTCGATGATCGCGGCGTGCTGGCCGTCGTGAACTTGCCCCTTGTGCGCGAGCTTGCCGATGTAGATCGGGTTCGACAGCATTTTGTAGAGATGCCCGCGGCTGTACATCCCGCCGCCGCCGGTATTGCCCTTGCCGTCCATCCTGAGGGGCAACTGGATATGTTCCGCGTCGAGTTCCCGTTTGAGGAGAACGACGCTGCCCAGAACCAGATATTTGTGGAAAAGCGTTTTGATGATCGTGGCGTGCTCTTCCACGACATGCAGGGCGCGCGCCTCCACCCGGTAGCCCAGCGGCACGACGCCGCCCATCCAGATGCCCTTCTTCTTGGAGGCCGCGATCTTGTCGCGGATGCGCTCGCCCGTGACCTCGCGTTCGAACTGGGCGAAGGACAGCAGGACGTTCAGGGTCAGCCGCCCCATGGACGTCGTCGTGTTGAAGGCCTGGGTGACCGAGACGAACGACACGCCGTGATCATCGAAAAGTTCCACGAGCTTGGCGAAATCGGCGAGGGAGCGGGTCAGGCGATCGACCTTGTAGACGACGATCGTGTCGATCCGCCTGGAGCGGACCAGGTCCATCAGACTTTGCAAGGCCGGTCGGTCCATCGAGCCCCCGGAAAATCCGCCGTCGTCGAAATGGCCGGGGGCCAGACGCCAGCCTTCATGGGTCTGGCTCTTGATGTAGGCCTCGCAGGCCTCCCGCTGGGCGTCGAGGGAGTTGAACTCCTGCTCCAGTCCCGAATCGGTCGAAACCCTCGTATAAACCGCGCACCTCAGGACTCGTTGTGAACCGGCGGGATCGCCCGACTGGCGGGTGGGCGGCTGCTTGCGAGACGAAGACGCGCTCCTCGATCGGCCCGTCATTGTGCGCTCCTTCCGGTGGACTCGTTATTGGGCACAAATGATTTGCGCGAAGCGAGTGTGGAACCACGCGCGCCAGCCTTCCCGGCGGCGG
>JANYDZ010000098.1 GCA_025363375.1 Hyphomicrobiales bacterium | reverse complement strand
GCCGTCGTTGCCGAGCAACTGGTTCGCGGCGCCCGCGAGCCTGACGGTTTCGATATTGGCGCCGGCGGTCCAGGCGTTGACGGAGACGTAGACCGTGTCATTGCCTTCCAGAGAATTTTCGGTGACGATATCGCCGATATTATCGACGAAATAAGTGTCGTCGCCGACCCCGCCGATCATCGTGTCGGCGCCCAGGCCGCCGTCGATCGTGTCATCTCCGCCAAGTCCATACAGGGTGTCCTTGCCAGCAGTGCCGGCGACGGTCTCGCTGTTGTCGGTCGCCATTCCCACGAGTTGCCCACGGATCTCGCCGCCGCCATTGGCGGGCGTGTGGACGTTGGCGTAGATGCCGATGTCGTTGCCCAGGGTCGCCGTGCTGAACGTGGTCAGAAAGGGGTTGATGGGACTTGCATCCGTGGTCTCCCAGCGACCGTGAATTGTCACCGACCCGTCCGCTTCCACGACATAGCCGAAGCTGTTGGCGTCCTGCGCCACCCAATCCAGCACCACGCCGCCGTTGACGCCGCGCGCCGCGGCGTGAAAATGCGCGCCAATGATATCGTCGAGCGCGTTGGCCGGCGTCTGCGCCGCAAATCCAAGGTATGCGCCCCAGTCCAGTCCCACGATGTTGATCTGGTAGGTCAGGCTGCTGGTGGCGCTGTCGAACACGGCGAAGCCGGAACCGCTGGCGCTGGATACGACCGCGGGAATTTGCTGATCGCCCGTCATGGTGATTTTAAATGCGGTCGACATGATGAACTTCCTTTTTATCAATGTAATTTGTCGCCGAAGAGCGGCATTTCATCAAGACTTGATCGGGATCAATCTGCGATTGGCAATGCAGCGTCCAGTCACGACATCGTGATCTGACCGATTTTCGATTTTTTACCGACGGACGTGTTGCAAGGCGGGCGAATTCCCGCCTCGGAAAATAAAATCCTCCGCTGTCGGGCTGGCGACCCCATAGACCAGCGTGCGGTCGCCGCCGCAAGTCGCCTGCGTATTGGTGTTGGCGGTGGCGGTGGCGGCGTTGAGATTGCCGGGGTTTTCCGCAGGGGCGCCTCCGCCGCCGTTGACGATTGCGCCACTGGAGCCGACGTTGACCGTGCCCGCGCCTCTGTTGAGCGTCACTGTGCCGCCAGCGGCGATGGAAAGCTGCGAGGTTGCCGCACCGCCGCCTTCACCGCCGCGCGCCGTCCCCCAAAGAAATCCCGCCCAGCAGCGCCACCACATCGGTTTGCCGCTCGCAGCCGGTCTTTTGCAGCACGCCGCGCACCTGCGCGCGCACCGTATTGGAGGAGACGCCGTTGTCGCCGGCGAGATCATCGACCGTCTTGCCCGCCGCCAGTCCTCGCGCGATCCGCGCCTCGGCGGGGGTCAAATCGAATAGCGACATCACCAGCTCCAGCGACGGCGCGTTGGGCGCGGCGACCTGCGCCAGCACGAAAACCGCGGCGCTGCGGGCGAAAATATCCCGCGCCGAAAAGCGGATGGGTATGACATGCCCCACCATCAACGCCGAAGTCGCGGCGCCGCGCACGGGAAATGAGCGCACGCCGCTGTTGTCGGCGAGGCCAATGCGCGCCAGCGCGTCGCGCAGCAAGTCGTCGGCGCCGGGGTCCTGCAAAGCGACGCGGTCGCCAGAGCGCCAATGCACCAGATGCGCCGAGGCCTCGATCAGGCGGTTGGCGGCGAGAACCTTGCCGCTCTCGTCCAGAACCAGCGCGGCAAGGCCAATGGCCGCCAATGCGTCGCCCGCCACGCGGGCGCGTTCCAGATGCAGCCGCGCCGCCATCAGGGCGGTCCGCGCCAGATGCGGGCGCAGATCATCGAGCCTTTGAATGGTCGCCGCGTCGGCCGGCCCCTGCGCTGTGGCGCGCGCCAGCACGATCGACAGGGTTTCGCCGGCTGGCAGGGCGAAGGCGGTCGCCGCGCCCCAGCCAAGGCCCATCCTGCGCCAGCTGTCGCGATAGATCGGTTCTTCTTCAAGCTCCTCCAGCGTGAACAGATCGACATCGCGCAGGAAGCCCGGGTGGCGAGAGCCATGCACGCGGGACGTCATCTGGCCGCGCCAATACCAGCCTTCTTTGACAAAACGCTCGGCAATGTCGCGAGCGTTTTTCGAAGCCGTCCAGGCGGTCACCCCGGGGTTGGTGATGTAAAGCGAGGCGCCGGCGGAATTCGATATTTTCGACACGTCGCGCAACACGTCCGGCCAGAGGTCCGGAACAAAGCCACATTCATAAATGCGGTCGATGAGTTCAACTTCCATCTGTGGAGGGTCCGGCTTCCATTGCCTATAGTCGACGGTATGCGCGTTTTTGGCAAGGGATGGCGGGGGACCTGTCTCCACCGGGAAAGCCGGACGGCTTGTCATTCGGGAACAAACAGACGGCCATTTTGAAATCGCCGCAGGGCGCGTGTCGAGGTAAACGGCTGTGTGCGCCTGCGACCCGTCTTGCATCCCCGCGTCAATCGTGTAGAACGCGCCCACTGCTCCGGCTGGGGGCTGAACGGAAAGCCCGTGTTTGCGCGGGCAGGGCCAAGGATCCCGCTTTCCCGTGTCTCCGCCTTCGATGAAATCCGTCGGGCCTTTCTCCGGGCTCGGAGGGCTACGCGCCGGGGCGCAAACAGCCAGTGAAATGGCAAGATCAGAGAAAGGCTTCCAATGGCTCTCTATGAGCACGTCTATCTCGTTCGTCAGGATGTGACCGCCCAGCAGGTGGAAGCGATGACGGAAGGGTACAAGCAAATCCTCGCCAACGGCGGCGGCAAGGTCGCCAAGGTCGAGTACTGGGGCGTCAAATCCCTCGCCTACCGGATCAACAAGAACCGCAAGGCGCATTTCACACTCATCAACATCGACGCGCCGCCCGCGGCCGTCAATGAAATGGAGCGCCAGATGGGCCTCAGCGAGGACGTCCTGCGCCATATCACCCTGCGCGTGGAGAGCCACGAAGACGGCCCCTCCGCCATGATGCGCAAACGCGACGACAGCGACCGCGAGGATCGCGGCGAGCGTGGCGATCGCGGCGGCCGCGGCGGCGGCGGTCGTTTTGACCGTGGCGACCGGCCTGATCGTGGCGATCGTCCCGACCGTCCGCCGCGCCGTCCGCGCGAAGATTCCGCCCACGAGGGAGCATAGTCATGTCCACCACTGCCGCAGCCGCTCCCACCCGCCGTCCGTTTTTTCGCCGCCGCAAGTCTTGCCCCTTCACCGGCCCCAGCGCGCCGAAGATCGATTACAAGGATGTGCGCCTTCTCTCGCGCTACATTTCCGAGCGCGGAAAAATCGTTCCCTCGCGCATCACGGCGGTTTCCGCCAAGAAGCAGCGCGATCTCGCGCAGGCCATCAAGCGCGCGCGTTTTCTCGGCCTTCTGCCCTACGTGATCCGCTAAATAAGCCTTCCCTTCCTGCGGGGCGGGAAAAAACGTCGGCGCGGCGGAATGGTCCGGCGCGTCTGGTTGGGAGAGCGGGCTTTGCGCCTCTCCCTAACCGCTCTCGCAGCGGGACAGCTCGGCGATGATTCAGCAATTACTCATCACCCTGGGGGCGGGCGTCGCCTCGGCGGTTTTCTTCTTCCTGCCGGCCAAGGGCTCGTTCCTTGCGCTGGCCATCGGCATATTTGCGCCCTTGCCGCTGCTCATCGTAGCGCTTGGCTATGGTCGGCGCTCCGGCGTTCTGGCGGGGCTTGTCGGCGTCGCGCTGATCGCCATGGTGCTGCAATATCTGGTGGCTCTGGCCTATATCCTTTCGGTCGCGGCGCCCGCGCTGATCCTGAATCATGTGGCGCGGTCGGAGCCGGACGCGCCCGGCTATAATGTCAGCCGGCTGCTGGTCTGGATCGTCGGCCTGACCGTTGCGATTGACTGGATGTCGATCCTGGTTGTCGGCTTCAGCTATCCCTCCTACGACGCCGCGATTGAAGATCTTGCGGCGCGCTTTGCGCCGGTTCTCAGCGCCGCTCTTGAACGGGCCGGCTCGGTTGCCGGGGTCTCGAACGCGCTTGATCTGTCGGCCATGCTGGTCGTCGCCATGGCGCCGGTCATGGCGATGTGGGGCGTCTTCGCCTTCGCGTTGAACGCCTGGCTTGCCGGCCGCATTGTGCAGATCTCCGGCCTGCTGGCGAAACCCTGGCAGGATATTCCCGCGACCCTCGCCCTGCCGCGCGGCGCAATCGTAACGCTGGCGGTTTTCTGCGCTCTGGCCCTGCTTCCCGGCGCGGTGCGTGTTTTCGCCGCGACCGCCGCCGCCGCCATTGGCGCGGCCCTCGCCATGCAGGGACTGGCCGTGCTGCACCAGTTGACGCGCGGCCATCCCGCCCGCGTCGGCATGCTCGTCGCCCAATATGGCGCGACCCTCGTCGTGTTTCCCTGGCCGCTGTTCCTGGCCGCTGGAATCGGACTCTTCGATCTTTTTCGCCCCCTGCGCCCTCGCGGGTCCCGTTCACCCAAACCCAACTGAAACCCCAAAAGGAGAATATCATGGAAGTCATATTGCTCGAACGCGTCGCCAAGCTCGGCCAGATGGGCGAAGTGGTCCGCGTCAAGGATGGTTTTGCCCGCAATTTCCTCTTGCCGCGCGGAAAAGCCCTGCGCGCCAACGAGGCCAACCGCAAGCGTTTTGAAGGCCAGCGCGCGCAACTCGAGGCGCGCAACCTCGAACAGAAGTCCGAGGCCGGCAAGGTCGCCGAGAAGCTGGATGGCCAGAGCTTCGTCATTATCCGTCAGGCCGGCGAAACCGGTCAGCTCTACGGCTCCGTCTCGACGCGCGACATCGCCCAAACGGTTGCCGCCGGCGGGTTCAACGTCAATCGCAATCAGGTTCACCTGTCGAGCCCGATCAAGAACCTCGGTCTGCATGTCGTGCCGATGCACCTGCATCCGGAAGTCGAAGCCAAGGTGACCATCAACGTCGCGCGTTCGCCCGAAGAGGCCGAGCGCCAGGCCAAGGGCGAGCAGATCATCACGGTCGAGGAAACCTCGATGGACGACCTGGGTCTGGAAATCGGCCGGGCGTTGGAAGAATCCGGCGGCAGCCTCGGCGACCGCTGATCGCCATCGAACGCTCTGCGATCACACGATATTTTTCGGGCGCCTGCGGGCGCCCGAATGCGTTTTGGAACCGAACCGGACGCAGGCATGAAACGCGGGGGAACGCCAACAAAATTGCATCTTTTCCAGCGTCAATTTTCCGCCTGTGGATTAGGTTAAAAAGAGTCTGATTCGCGTCGCTTCATCGGGCAATGCGTGCAAGTCTGCGCGCGAGGCCAGCGCGGCATGTTTGTGTTCGTCGGCGCGGGGTTGAGTTCCCTCTGTTAAAAAAAAGCGACCATGTCCGCCGTTGAACAATTGACGGGCCGCGCCGGTGTTTTCAACGCCGCGCCGTCCGAAGCGCCCGCCTATCGCGTTCCCCCTCACAACATCGAGGCGGAACAGGCCCTGCTGGGCGCCATCATCGTCAACAACGACGCCTATGACCGCGTCTCCGATTTCCTGCGCGCCGAGCATTTTTCCGAAGAGCTGCACAGGCGCACGTTCGAGGTCGCCTCGCAGCTTATCAGGGCCGGCAAGATCGCGACCGTCGTCACGCTTAAAACCTTTCTCGGCGAGCACGATCTTGGCGGCGGCATGACCGTGCCGCGTTATCTGGCGCGGCTGGCGGGCGAAGCGACGACCATCATCAACGCCGCCGATTATGGCCGCACGATTTACGATCTGGCGATCCGCCGCAATCTCATCGTCATAGGCGAGGAGGTCGTCAACGTCGCCTATGACGCGCCCGTCGACATGTCGCCGCGCGCCCAGATCGAGGAGGCCGAGCGCCGCCTCTATGAAATCGCCGAGCAGGGCCGCTACGACGGCGGCTTTCAGTCCTTTGGCAACGCGCTGACCACCGCCATCGACATGGCCGCGAAGGCCTATGAACGCGACGGCCAGTTGTCGGGCATTGCAACGGGCCTGTCCGACCTCGACTTCAAGCTCGGCGGCCTGCAATCGTCCGATCTTGTCATCATCGCGGGCCGCCCCGGCATGGGCAAGACGGCTCTGGCGACCAACATCGCCTTCAACATCGCCCGCGCCTATCAGTTCGAGGTGCGCCCGGATGGTTCGCACGGCACGACCAACGGCGGCATCGTCGGCTTTTTCTCGCTCGAAATGTCGGCCGAGCAATTGGCGACTCGTATTATTTCCGAGCAGTCCGGGGTTCCCTCCAACAAAATCCGCCGCGGCGCCATCGACGACGGCGAGTTCCAGCGCATCACCGAAGCCTCGCGTGAAATGCAGTCGATTCCCTTCTACATCGACCAAACCGGCGGCATCTCCATCGCGCAACTCACGGCGCGCGCCCGCCGCCTCAAACGTCAGCGCGGCCTCGACCTGCTTGTGGTCGATTATTTGCAGCTGTTGTCCGGCTCAAAGTCGGGCGCCAACACCAACCGTGTGCAGGAATTGACCGAGATCACCACCAGCCTTAAGGCGCTTGCCAAGGAATTGAAGGTCCCGGTCGTCGCTTTGTCGCAATTGTCGCGTCAGGTCGAACAGCGAGAGGACAAGCGTCCGCAATTGTCCGATTTGCGCGAATCCGGCTCCATCGAACAGGACGCCGACGTCGTCATGTTCGTGTACCGCGAGGAATATTACGTGAAGAACCGCGAGCCGCAGATCGGCACCGAGGAATACGCCAAGTGGATGGCCGACATGGAGCGCGCCCATGGCCGCGCCGAAATCATCATCGGCAAGCAGCGTCACGGCCCGACCGGTTCCGTCGATCTGTCCTTCGAGGCGGAAATGACGCGCTTTGGCAATCTCGCCCAGTCCGACCGTCTGCCGGAGCCCTATTGAAGTGGCGGGTCCGCCGCAAATTCCGCTCGCGAGCGCTCAGGCAATACTGACGATTGATCTTGGCGCGCTGGCCGCCAACTGGAAGCTGCTTGCAGCGCGCGTCGCGCCGTCGGAATGCGCCGCCGTGGTGAAGGCGGATGCTTACGGCACTGGCGCGCAACACGCGGCGCGCGCGCTGGCGAAAGCCGGTTGCCGAACCTTCTTCGTGGCGCACGCCAGCGAAGGCGCGCGCGTGCGCGAGGCCCTCGGCGCGCGCAAGGGTTTTCGCATCTACGTGCTGAACGGCTTGCTGCCGGGCAAGGCCGTCGCCAAAGCCTATTTCGAAAGCGGCCTGCGCCCGGTGCTGGGCTCCTTCGAGGAATTGCGCAGCTGGGCCGCGAGCGCCCGCTTCAACGCCCGCAACATTCCCGCGGCGCTGCACGTGGATACCGGCATGAACAGGCTCGGCGTTTCGCTGGATCGTCTTGGCGCGTTCCTTGAGCAGACGAGCAACGCGGTAGCTGGCAACAGCGCCGGCGTGTCCGTTGATCTCCTGATGAGCCATTTCGTCGCGTCGGAAGCCCGATCGGATCCGTTCAACCGGCGCCAGATCGCCGCCTTCCATAAACTGCGCAAACAGCTTTCCGGCGTCCCCGCCAGCCTCGCCAATTCTAGCGGCATCTTTCTGCCGCAAAAGCCCTTTTTCGAACTCGCGCGTCCCGGCTACGCCCTCTACGGCGGCAATCCCACGCCAGGTCGCAAGAATCCCATGCAGCCGGTTGTGCGCCTTCAGGCGCCGATCCTGCAATTGCGCGACATCGAGGCCGGCGAAACGGTTGGTTACAACGGCCAGTGGAAAGCCCGGCGCAAGACGCGTCTTGCGACCATCGGTGTCGGCTACGCCGACGGCCTGCCGCGCAATCTCATGGCGACGGACGAAAGGGCAGGGGGAGAGGCGATCGTGGCGGGCAATCGCTGCCCCTTCACCGGCCGCGTGTCGATGGACCTGACGGTGATCGACGTGACGGATGTTCCCGAAAAGCTGCTTGCGCCCGGCATCGTGGCGGAACTGCTGGGCGAAAAAATCACCATCGACGACATGGGCGCGCGCGCCGGAACCATCGGCTACGAAATTCTCACCGGTCTGGGGCGGCGCTATCGCCGGGTTTATGTCGGTGGGCCAGCCTAATTGTGCAACCCCGGCGCCTCGTGACCCGTGCGCGCCACATAGTCCGTGTATCCCCCGCCATAGGTGTGAACGCCCTCGGGCGTCAGCTCCAGCACACGGTTGGAGAGGGCGGCCAGAAAATGCCGGTCGTGGGAGACGAACAGCATGGCGCCCTCGTATTGCGACAGCGCAGCGATCAGCATCTGCTTGGTGACGATGTCGAGATGGTTGGTCGGCTCGTCCAGCACCAGAAAATTCGGGGGATCATAGAGCATTTTGGCCATCACCAGCCGCGCCTTCTCGCCGCCCGAAAGCACCCGGCAGCGCTTTTCCACATCGTCGCCCGAAAAGCCGAAACAGCCCGCGAGATTGCGCAGCGAGCCTTGCCCGGCCTGCGGAAACGAATCCTCAAGGGATTGAAACACCGTCCTCTCGCCGTCGAGCAATTCCATCGAATGCTGCGCGAAATAACCCATTTTGACGCTGCCCCCCAGCGCCACGGCGCCGGCGTCGGGTTCGGTCGCCCCGGCGATTAATTTCAACAGCGTGGATTTGCCCGCGCCATTGACCCCCATGACCGCCCAGCGCTCGCGTCGGCGCACCTGAAAATCGAGCCCGTCGTAGATTTTTCGCGCGCCATAGCCCTTGCGCACGCTCGACAGGCTGACCACGTCCTCGCCCGAGCGGGGAGCCGGCGGGAATTCGAACAGCACGTTCTGACGCCGCCTGGGCGGCTCGACGCGGTCGATTTTCTCCAGCTTTTTCACCCGGCTCTGCACCTGCGCCGCGTGCGAGGCGCGCGCTTTAAAACGCTCGATGAATTTGATTTCCTTGGCCAGCATCGCCTGCTGGCGCTCGAACTGCGCCTGCTGCTGCCTTTCGTTCTGCGCGCGTTGCTGCTCATAATATTCGTAATCGCCGGAATAGGTAGTGAGTCCG
>JANYDZ010000088.1 GCA_025363375.1 Hyphomicrobiales bacterium | reverse complement strand
TGCGCACTGGCGGGCGCGGCGAAAGCGAGCAGCGCGGCGAAGGCGTAATGTTTGATCATCGCTGACGTCTCCATGGCGCGGGCCTCACAATTCCTTCGGAAACTTGCCGTCCTCGAACACGTGCATCAGCGGCGGCTTGCCGTCGAGGCCGAGTTCGCTCCAGCGCGCCACCACGTTGTCGTAGGCCTCTTTCGACAGCTTGGTGCGCTTCGAGAAGCTCTTGATGTATCTGAAGTCCATGCAGGCGTTGATCAGCGCCTTCGAGCCCCATGGCCGGATCTCGGGCGGGTTGAGGCTGGGGTCGAGGAACGTGCTCCAGGTCTCGCGCAGAATGTCGATGGATTGCGAGGGGCGCGAACGCGTCGCCATCGCCCACAGCACCTGATGCACGTTGGTTGGATCGATGTCGTCGTCGACGACGATGACATATTTGCCGAAGTAAGCTCCCGCCGTGCATTGCGCCGCCAGCGCCATCACCTGCGGCGCGTGGCCCGCGTACATCTGCTCGATGGAAACAACCGTGATGCCCCAGCCCGCGGCTTCGGGAATCGACCACACGCCCTTCACCCCCGGCACGCCGAGCTTTTGCAGGTCGGCCCAGATGCCGGCGCTGCGCAGCATCGCCCAGAACAGGCCCGCTTCATTGGCGGGACCATCGGCCATCAGCGCGCAAGTGAGCGTGGGATTGTCGCGAAAACGCACGCGCTCGACCCGCATGTAGGGCGTCGCGCCGCTGGGACGCCCGTAATACCCGGTAAATTCGCCGAAAGGACCTTCGGCGAAGGTTTCGTCGGGATAGAGGAAGCCCTCCAGAATTATCTCCGCGCGCGCCGGCAGCGGCAGTCCCGTGAGATCGCTGGTAAAAACCTCTATCGGCGAACCATTGATGCCGCCGTAATAATCATATTCGCATTCGGTCTTGGGCAAGCTCGTCGCGGCGACGAGGAACAGCAGCGGATCGATGCCGTAGGCGGCGGCGATCGGCATGGGCTTGCCGGCCTTCCAGTATTTATCACGGTCGAGGCCCGCGTCCTTGCCGGGCGATGTGTAGACGCCGATCTCGCGCGGGCCTTTAACCATCATCCGGTAAGTCCCGACATTGACGCGGCCCGAATCGGGGTCTTTCGTGATGACGGCGTCGCCGGTGCCCAGATACAGCCCGCCGTCGAGCGGCCACATGCGCTGCGCCGGAAACTTGCGGATGTCGATGTCCTCGCCATTCAGAATATTGCCGTTGCAGACGGCGCTCGCCGCGGGCACTTCGACGGGCGGAATCTTGTGGCCAAGTTTCTGCTGCAGTTTTTGCACGGCGATCAACGGATGCTCGACCGGCTCCTCGCCGATCATCACGCAGAAGCGTGAGAGATTGCAGCCGATCATGTTGTAGAGCACCCGGTGGCCGGGATGTCCCTTCACGTTTTCGAACAGCAGCGCGGGGCTTTTCTCGCTGCCGACGAGATAGGAGATTGTCGCGGTCTCAAGGTTGGGATCGACCTCGGCGGTGATGCGCTTGAGTTCACCCAGCGCATCAACTTTCTGCATCCAGATGTCGAGATCGCTGTGGTTGTGGCCGATGGCGGCCTTGGGATTGGCCGCGGGCCTGTCGCCCTTGGGGGTGACGGGGATGTTCATGTCCATGGGGAGGTGTCCTGTTAAAATGGCGAGCGCTTACGGGTGCGACCCTTCTCCCGCCGCGCGGAAGAAGGGCGACCCGCCGCAAGTTCGCCCTACTCCGCCGCCTGCGCGGTGATCTTCAGTTCCGCCAGCCGCGGCGCCAGTTCCTTCGCCTGCAACGTGATGCTCTTCACGGTCTCGTCGTGTTCGAGAAAGCCCGCCTGGCCCATCGACAGCAGATGGCCGAAGCCGCCGACGTGGTCGTAGAATTTCTTGATCTGCTTGTAGACGGTGTCGGGATTGCCGCAGAACACCGTGCCGCTTTCAATCTCGTGATCGAGATCCGGCACAAAGCCCTGTTCGCGCGTGCCGACCTTGCCGGTGCGCAAGGCCTTCACATTGGCGTCGAGCGAATTGTAGCCTGGCGGATTCTTGAAATAGATCGGCAGCTTGTTGTGCGAGAGATACCACAACAGCTTTTGCGCTCCGGCGCGTCCCTCGGCGTCGGTGTCGCCGACATACATGAGCGCGGAATAGCCGAGACGGTCTTCCGGCACGGGACCGGCGCGCCCCGCCTTCGCCCAGCCCTTGCGGTAATTGCCAAACACCTGCCGCGTGCCTTCAAAACCCATGTGAAAACAGCCGATCGTATAGCCGCCCTCGCCAACGCGCATGGAACCGTCGGGCGAGGTCGAGGAAATCCAGATCGGCGGATGCGGTTGCTGCCACGGGCGCGGCCAGATGTTGACCATGCGGTGATGGTGAAAGCGCCCCTCGAAACTGAAGGGGCCGTCGTGATGCGTCCACGCCGCCTTGATGAGATCAAGCGCCTCGTACATGCGCTCGGTCATGCGGTTGGGATTGCTGTTGGCCGCCGGCACTTCGTAAGGCACCGAACGCACGAAGCCGCATTCAAGACGGCCGCGCGAAATCACGTCGATCATCGCCATCTCCTCCGCCACGCGCACAGGCTGGTTGCGGTTGGCGATGGGGTTGCCGAGAATCAGCAACCGCGCCTTCTTCGATTGCCGCGCGAGAATGCTGAGCAGCAGGGGCGCCGCGGGATCGACGCAGGTCGGCGTCTGGTGATGCTCGTTGACCATGACGTCGAGGCCGAGATCGTCGGCGAGCAGCCATTCGTCGAGAAAACGGTGATAGAGATCGGCGCCGATCTTCGGGTCGTAATAGCGGTTGGGCAGGCTGACGCGCACGGAAGTATAGTCTTCCTCTTCCGGCAGATGATGAAAGGCGCCTTCGCTGAAGTGAAAAATTCTCATCTTTCGGCCCTCACAGGTTGGCGAAGCGCGCAATGCGCGCGGCGAAAAATTCAGGCGTTTCGGTCTGCGGCGCGTGGCCGGCGTCCGGCATCTCTTCCAGCGCGCAGCCGGGAATGAGGCTCGCGTATGCCGCGCAATAATCGGCGCTCACAAGCCGGTCGTGCGCGCCGTGCAACATGAGCGTGGGCCGATCGATGCTGTGCAGCCGGTGCTTCAGCTTGGGATTGTGCATGTAGGGCTCCCACGCCACCAGCGCCGTCGTCTCCTTGTTGCGCGCGAGGACGCGCAGTTCGGCGTCGCTTTTGCCTTCCACTGTGAATTTGAACTTCGCAGGGTTAGCCCACATCATCGCGTCGAGCTCGTCCTGCGGCGTGAAAAAGAGATCGGGAATATCGAGCCTGTCGCGCGGCCCGACCTTGACGCCGACGGGCGAAACAAGCGCGATCCGCGCGACGCGGCTGGTGTTTTTCGTGGCGAGATCCGCCGCGATCCAGCCGCCCAGCGAGGCGCCGACGAGGGTGACGTTTTTCAGATCGAGCTTGTCGAGAACGCTGAGATGGATGTGGGTGAAGTCGTCGACGCTGTCCATCCAGAACG
>JANYDZ010000069.1 GCA_025363375.1 Hyphomicrobiales bacterium | reverse complement strand
TACATCAGCGCGGTTTCGAAGTTGAGCCGTCATTTCGGCGGGTCGCCGGATCGGTTCGATGTCGAGGATATCAGGGCCTTTCA
Organism: Hyphomicrobiales bacterium; assembly: GCA_025363375.1. GTDB lineage: Bacteria > Pseudomonadota > Alphaproteobacteria > Rhizobiales > Beijerinckiaceae > Terripilifer. The sequence continues at coordinate 1,926 of JANYDZ010000069.1, read as the reverse complement.
GGTGTATCTGGCGGGGACGGGCATCTCGTGGCCCGGGCTCAACCAGATCGTGTGCGCGCTGAGGTTCTTTTATGGCGTGACGCTCGGGCGAACGAACATCCCCGAGCTTATCCCGTACGCGCGCGAACCGCAGAAGCTGCCGGTCGTGCTGAGCGCCGACGAGATCGTGCGCTTTCTCCAGGCGGTTCCGGGCCTGAAGAGCCGGGCGGCGCTGGCGACGGCCTATGCCGCCGGACTCCGGGCGGCGGAAGTCGCGAGCCTTCGGGTCACTGACATCGACAGCGCGCGCGGCGTCATTCACGTGCGTCACGGCAAGGGCGGGAAAGATCGCGAAGCGATGCTGTCGCCACAGTTGCTCGGCATCCTGCGCGCTTATTGGCGGCTTGCCCGGCCAAAGAAGTTTCTGTTTCCCGGGCGCGACCCGGATCAGCCGATCCATCCGGCCGCCCTGCACACCGCTTGCCGGGCGGCGGTCGAGGAAGCGGGCCTCGCCAAACGGGTGACGCTGCACGCCTTGCGCCACAGCTTCGCGACGCACCTCCTGGAGAACGGAACCGACATCCGGATCATCCAGGTCCTGCTCGGCCACAACAGCCTGTCGACGACCGCGCTCTATACCCGCGTCTCGACCGATGTGATCCGGGCGACGCAAAGCCCCTTCGACCGCCTGACCCTGGAGATCGCGCCGCCGGGCTGAGACCCCGTGGCCGGCGTCGAGCCGGGCTATTTTGACGGACGCGCGCGTGGCGTTCGCCTTGACGGACGAACGACAAGCGTTCGCCTTGAAGTCGCCGATGTTCTTCGCCGCCATGGCGAAGCGTATCGGCTGGCGCGCTCCGGGCATGTCGGCCGCGTCGAAAAGCGGATCATGGGCGCCATCGTCGCGTGTCGCACCGCCGCTCTGGGCGGCCACGTCGAGGCCTGCGACGATTGCGGCGTCGCGCGCATCGCCTGGAACTCCTGTCGCAATCGGCACTGTCCAAAATGCCAGGGCGCCGCGCGCGCGCAATGGCTGGCGAACCGGCAAGCCGAACTGCTGCCGGTTCCATACTTCCATGTCGTCTTCACCGTGCCCGCGCCCATCGGCGCGATCGCCTTCCAGAACAAGGCCGCCGTCTACGCCATCCTTTTCTCGGCGGCGGCGGAAGCCATGACGACGCTGGCCGCCAATCCGCGTCGCCTCGGCGCGCAAATCGGCTTCCTCGCCGTCCTGCACACCTGGGGGCAGACGCTGACGCATCATCCGCATGTTCACTGCGTCGTTCCCGGCGGCGGTCTTTCGCCCGATGGAACCCGCTGGATCGCGGGACGACCCGACTTCTTCCTCGCGGTCAAACCGCTGGCGAGACTCTTTCGCCGGCTGTTCCTTGAACGGTTGCAAAAGGCCTTCGACGCCGGCGCCATGAACTTTTTCGGCGATCTCGCGCCCCTCGCCGACACCGCGCGCTGGCGCGAACATCTCACAAAAATACGCCGGATCGACTGGGTCGTGTACGCCAAAAAGCCGTTCGGCGGGCCGGCCCAGGTTCTGGCTTATCTCGGGCGTTACACCCACCGGGTCGCCATCGCCAATAGTCGTCTCGTGGATCTCGACGACGATCATGTCGGGTTCACCTGGAAGGATTACCGCCACAACGACGCGACCAAAATCATGAAGCTCACCCCCGACGAGTTCATCCGCCGCTTCCTGTTGCACGCCCTGCCGGACGGCTTCCATCGCATTCGTCACTTCGGCTTCATGGCCAATGGACATCGCGCCGCAAGGCTGGCTTTGTGCCGATCGCTTCTGGCCGATCAACAGCAACGTTCCGAACCAGCGGCGACCGCCGAAGCCGCGCCACGAGCGCGCGTGGATGCGCCCGCCTGTTCCGAATGCGGCGGCGTCATGCGCCGTGTCGCGGAGCTTCCCCGCCGCTTTCATCCATC
>JANYDZ010000051.1 GCA_025363375.1 Hyphomicrobiales bacterium | reverse complement strand
CGATAATCTGCGGCAGCACTTGCGTCTGGTATCCCGGCAACGACGAGCCGGAAAAATTTACCTCGTTCTGCAACATCGCCTTGTTGATGTCGGCCGTCGCCGGAAATCCCGTCACCAGTTTGTAGGGCACGTTCATGATTTCCATTGCAAGACGCAAGCGCGTGTCGTGGGCGGAGGCGCGCGCGTAACCGCCAATAAAAACACTTTTGGCTTTGGCGATATCGGAGGGCTTCGTCATGCCCGGCGCGATGTCCTTGCGGCCATAGGTGATGTTCATGCCGCGCGCGGCGGCGGCGAAAGCAAAATCAGCGATTTGCACTCTAAAGGCGGGATTGCCTACGATGGATTCAAGCGCGCTAAGCGTGAAATAGCCCATGGTGAAGCCATCGTTCTTCGGACCGAGGCCAAGCCCCAGAATGTTGATGGCGTTGATGCCGCCCGCGCCCGGCGCGTTCTGGATGACGATCGTGGGCGAACCCGGAATGTATTTCGGCAGGTGGCGTTGATAGACGCGCGCCTCCGTGTCGGCGTTGCCGCCCACGCCGTAATTGATGAGGAAAGTTAGAGTTTTGTCCTTGTAGAATTGCGCGGAGGCGGGGGCGGTGAACATCGCGGCGACACCGGCGCATGCAAATGTGATGGGATGGAGGCGTGGCATGGTCAGTGTCTCCGACAAGAGATGAACATCGCAGAATGTGCCCCTTCGCCCGTTGCACGGGAGAACGGGCAAAACACCTCACTCCACAAACGTTTCCAGCAATTCAACGGGATCACCGTATTTGCCCGCGGCCTCGATCACCTGTTTGTCGCGCAACGCCATCAGGAAGCCGTTGTCGATGAGGGTGGTGTTGCCAACCTTCACCGTCATGTCGAAGACGACGCAATCCTGGTGCGTGTGCGGTTCCTCCCATTTTGGCACGCGGCGCGCCATGAACTCGCTCGATTTGGCGCTGTCGGTGCCAAAGTGCAGCGCGCCCGGCGCGTTGGAGCCTGCGGGATAAGCCTTGTAGCGCGGATACTTCGGATTGAAGCCGCAGCCGAGCTCGTGCAACCGCGCGTCAACGCCAACAAGCATCCCGCGCAAAATCTCCGCGTCGAGCGATTTGCCATGCACTTTCACGACGAGGTCGTCCTTGTATTCGATGCCGATCTTTTCCTCGAACGGCTTGTCGAAGCCGATCGCCCATTGCGGAAAAATCACGCCTTGCATTTCGCCATGCGCCATGTCGTTCCGGCCAAACGCGTTGCGGTCATAGATGTTCGGCCCGTGCGTCGGCATAAAATGCACGTAACAGCCGTCCTGATCGGCCTTGTCCTGTCCCTGCCAGCGGTTGTTGGCGTGCAGGTTCTTCACCATGTCGGGCGTGAATTTGATGGAGAGGTCGCTGCCGCGCGGGCAGGAGAAGGTCATGTTGAAATCATGATCCTTCGGATACATGCGCGCCGTCGCGCGAATGATTTCGCCCACGAGATCGACTGGAAAGCGCGCTTGCGGCGTGTGCAGCAAGTCGAGATTGCGAAAGTAGGTGATCTTTACCCAGCGCTGTCCCTTGTCCTTGCGCAGCTTCATGAAAAAGGGATCGTTGACCGAGCAAAACCAGCTGGAGATGACGAAGGTCGCCTTTTCGACAATGGTCTTGACCTCCTCCGGACATTTGGGAATTTGTGAACTCGGTCCCATAAATTCGCGCGGCTGCACCCCGCGCGAGAGCGCGATGCCCGAAAGCGCGTCGACGACACGTCGATCGACCAGCGGGTCGGTGAGGAATAGAATTTCCTCATTGGGGCGAAACGCGAAAACGCGGATGAGATTGTCGATGGCCTGAAAATAATTGCGCGTGTCTGTCTGCGGCAAAATCCCCGTCGCAGGCATCGCGCTGGCGAGATTCGAGCGCAGAATGTCGTCGCGCTTGGGCGGTACGAATGTCATGGATCCCCTCCGTAATCGATTTGGCCATGTAAAACGGCGCTGTCGGCGGACAGAATAGCAGTTTGCAAGAAGACGCAAAGCGGGACGACCTCATCCCTCCGTCATAGGCGCCTGGGTCGCGAATTCTTCCTGCTGCTGTGTCGCAGGAATCGCCCCTGTCTCGGCCGCCCTCACGACAACTTCGGTCAACAACCTCAGACCCATCGGCGCCAGAGCCCGCTCCCACAGGCTGCGCGCGGTCTCGTCCTTGCGCACAAAACACCAGTCCTGCGCCGCCAGCGGCCCCGCGTCCATGCGGTCGGCGAGGTGATAGACCGAACCGCCGGCGATTGTGTCGCGCTCCTTGATCGTCCATTCGATAGCCGCGATCCCGCGATGCCTTGGCAGCAGGGATGGGTGATAGCCAATGCCTCCGAGGCGCGCCTTGGCGAGGGCGTCGGGCGTCACGCGGGCATGGCAATGGGCTGTGACGATCAGGTCCGTCCCGTCCGCGATATGGGCTGCGGTGATCTTGTGCGGGTCGCTGTGAACGACGACCTCGACCCCCCTGGTCTTCGCCGCCAGGGCAAGCCGGTCGTCCGCCGCGATTGTGACCACGCGGGTGATGTTGACGCCTTTCTGCCCGAAGAGGGCGGCGAAGACCTCCTGACCGAAATAGCGGGAGCCTGCGATGGTGATGTTCATGGCTGGTCGTTCTCGCATCTGAAATGAGCCCACTGTTTAAGTGGGCAAGAGCAGCGAGGCAATCGGCCGGGTAAAAAGTCTGGCGGATCGCCGGCACTTGCTTCGATGCCCGGTGAGGGCCATTTTAGGGACATGGCAGGTCCCGGCGACAAATATTCCCGCGAATCGATATCGCTTGACCGCGGCGCTCTTGCGGCGCTGAACCTGAGATCGCGGGAAATTTTCAAACAAATTGTCGATTCCTATCTCGCAACGGGCGATCCTTTAGGCTCCCGCCAGTTGGCGCGGCTGCTGCCGATGACGCTGTCGCCCGCGTCGGTCCGCAATGTCATGCAGGACCTTGAGGAACTTGGCCTCGTTTATGCGCCGCACACAAGCGCCGGGCGATTGCCCACGGAACTGGGTCTGAGGTTTTTCGTAGATGCTTTGCTCGAAGTTGGCGATCTCGGACACGAGGAACGCGACCGCATTGACGCTCAGGTGAAGGCCGCCTCGCGCGGTCAAAACCTGGAAGGCGCTCTGGCCGAGGCGACGAGCCTGCTCTCGGGCCTGACGCGCGGCGCGGGCGTGGTTCTCACCACCAAGGACAACGCCCGCCTGAAGCACATCGAATTTGTGCGCCTTGAGCCAGAGCGGGCGCTGGCGGTGCTGGTAGGCGAGGATGGGTCCGTCGAAAACCGCGTCGTTCATATCGCGCGCGGATTACCGGCGTCCGCGCTTGTCGACGCCTCGAATTTTCTCAACGCGCGGATCAAAGGGCGCACACTCGCCGACGTGCGCGCCGAGATCGAGGCGGCGCGGGGGCACGCGCAAGCGGAACTTGACGAACTCACCGCGCGGCTGGTCGAAGCGGGTCTCGCCAGTTGGGCCGGCCTTGGCGATTCTTCGCAACTCATCGTGCGTGGACAGGCGAACCTGCTGGAGGATTTAAAGGCGGTCGAGGATCTCGAACGCATTCGTCTGCTGTTCTCCGATCTCGAAACCAAAAAAGACGTGATCGACCTGCTCGCCCGCGCTGAACGCGGCGAGGGCGTGCGCATCTTCATCGGTTCGGAAAACAAGCTGTTCTCCCTTTCGGGCTCCTCAATGATCGCGGCTCCGTTTCGAGACAGCCAGCAGCGAATCGTCGGCGTGCTCGGGGTGATTGGCCCGACCCGGCTCAACTACGCGCGCATCGTGCCCATGGTGGATTATACAGCCAAGGTCGTGGGCAAGCTGATGCAGGGCGGGTGATTGCCAACCAACGGCGTCTGCGCCATACGGTCGCAATCCCGCTTAAGGAGCCGTTCATGTCCCGCGCCATCCCGCCCTTCCGCGCCGACCATGTCGGCAGCATTCTGCGCTCCGGCCCGCTGAAGGAAGCGCGCGTCAAGCGAGCGAAACGCGAAATAGACGCCGCCGCGCTGAAGGCGGTAGAAGACGCGGAAATCACGAAAATCATCCGCAAACAGGAGGAACTCGGCCTCAAGGGAATCACCGACGGCGAATATCGCCGCGCTTTCTGGCAGATCGATTTTCTTGAGAACCTTGACGGCGTCGAATCCTACGAAGGCGAACGCAAGGTGAAGTTCCAGGGGCCACAACCGCGCCCGGTGCTGTTGCGCGTAAAAGACAAGCTCGCGCGCTTTTCCGGCCACCCGATGCTCGATCATTTCCGGTTCGTGAAAGAACACACGAAGCAAACGCCAAAAATGTCGATCCCAAGTCCTTCGTCGCTGCATTTCCGTTATGGGCGCGAGGCGATCCCGACTTCGATCTACCCTGACATGGCTGAGTTCTATCACGACCTCGGCGTCACCTATCGCAAGGCGGTCAAGGCTTTTGCGGACGCCGGCTGTCGCTACATCCAGATCGACGAAGTCAATCTCGCCTATCTCTGCGATCCCGCCTTGCGCGACCAGGTGCGCGCGCGCGGCGAGGACCCTGACGCGTTGCTGACGACCTATGCCGACCTGCTCAACTCCGCCATCGCCGATGCGCCTGAGGATATGGTGGTGTCCATGCATCTGTGCCGCGGCAATTTCCGCTCGACGCACGTCGCGTCCGGCGGTTACGATCCCGTCGCCGAAGTGCTGTTCAACAAGATCGGCGTCCACGCGTATTTCATGGAGTATGACAGCGCGCGCGCCGGCGGCTTCGAACCGTTGCGGTTTTTACCGAAAGGCAAGTCGGTTGTGCTTGGCCTCGTGACATCGAAAAGCGGCACGCTTGAGTCAAAAGACGAATTGAAGCGGCGCATCGACGAGGCCGCGAAATTCGCGTCTCTCGACCAGCTCGCGATCTCGCCGCAATGCGGATTCGCCTCGACGGAAGAGGGCAACGTCCTCGCCGAGGAAGAGATGTGGGCGAAATTGCGTCTTTGCGTCGATGTCGCGGTTGATGTTTGGGGCGGGGTTTGAATCTCAGCCGCGTGAAAACTTGATCGCAAAAGCATTGCGGGGACCGGAAACGCGTCCCGATGATCCTTTCCAAGGCGCCGTGAATATTGCGCCCGCGTCGAAGCAGCGAATTCCCATATGGGGACGTAAATGTTCAGACGGATCGGCCCGCTCGAACGAAAGTCAGATAAACTGGCCTTCTGCCCGCCGCAAAAGCCTTGCGCTCGTAGCGCGTCGCACAATGATCTGGCCAGGGCGATGCCCAATCACTTGAACAAGAAGCGCGCCAATGAAAGAAATCACACCGTAAAATATGGGACAGCGCCCAGCCCGCGTAATCATCGATATCTGTTGCAAAGCGCAATTCAGCTCCATCGCACATAACCCGCGCTAGTTCCGCCAACTGATCATCGGAAATGAAACGTCGTTTTCTTTGCCGTCGTTTCGGCCAGGGATCGGGGAAAAGGAGATAAATGCGTCCGATCGACGCTGTCGGCGTATACGTCAGCAAAAGGCGGGCGTCGTCCGCATGGATCTGGATATTGTTGATGTCGTTGGACGCTATGTCCGATACGAGTTTTGCAACTCCATTGCGGAATGGCTCGCAGCCGACAAATTGAATGTCCGGATGAGCTTGCGACTGCGCCTTGAGATGTTCGCCGCCGCCGAAACCTATTTCAATCCAGGTCTCTTGTTGTCCTATTCGCGAAATCAGGGCGCGACGCCCCTCCGCCGTCGATACATTCACCTCAAGTTCGGGGAAAAGCTTGTCCATCAAATACGATTGAACGAAACGTAATTTCTTACCTTTCTGCCGCCCGTGAACGCCCGGTCCATGCTCGGGAATGCTTTCGTCGTCGGTATCTTGCACGCGAACCCCGCAAAAAGCTTGCGCCGGCAAAGCCCGCGCAAGAATCAATATTCAGGATATTCCGCAAGAAAGGAGGCACTCAGGCAAAGTGCGCCTTGAGCTTACCTGCAAGATCTGTCTTCTCCCACGAAAAGCCGCCCTGCGCGTCAGGTTCCCGACCAAAGTGGCCGAAAGCCGAAGTGCGCGCGTAAATCGGCTTGTTGAGCTGGAGATGCTCGCGAATACCGCGCGGGGAGAGGCTCATCACTTCACCAAGCACTTTTTCCAGCTTGGCGGTGTCGACTTTGCCGGTGTCATGAAGATCGGCATAGATCGAGAGCGGTTGCGCCACGCCAATAGCGTAAGCCAGCTGGAGCGTGCAGCGATCAGCCAGACCCGCAGCCACAACGTTCTTGGCGAGATAGCGGGCCGCGTAAGCAGCGGAGCGATCCACCTTCGTCGGGTCCTTGCCAGAGAAAGCGCCGCCGCCGTGAGGCGCCGCTCCGCCGTAGGTATCGACGATGATTTTGCGCCCAGTCAAGCCAGTGTCGCCATCGGGACCGCCGATAAAGAATTTCCCGGTCGGATTGATGTGCCAGACGGTATCAGCCGTAATCCAGCTTTCCGGCAATGCCAAGCGGATATAGGGCTCGACAATCGCGCGAATCTGGGCCGAGGTCAGATCTTCGACGAGATGCTGGTGCGACACGACAATTTGAGTCACTCCGACCGGAGTTCCATTTTCATAACGTACGGTCACCTGGCTCTTGGCGTCGGGACCCAGCACCTTTTCCTTGCCCGCGTGGCGCGCTTCGGAAATAAGCCGCAGAATCT
>JANYDZ010000727.1 GCA_025363375.1 Hyphomicrobiales bacterium | reverse complement strand
CACGTCATCCGCAACAGGACCAACAAGCCCGCGCGCGCCACCATGGTGGTGATATTGCGGGCCGCAGTGATGGAATAGGCTATTCTGCGCGGATTTAGCGGAGAATGTCCTGTCGATAGCGAATTAGCCTGACCGGTTCTGGCGGCGCGTCAAAATTCCGCTGCTTCTGGTTTTGTCCTTTGGCCGCCGAGCGGATTGAGGCGGCCTTTTTTGTTCATTGATGACTCCTTATCTTGTCGTATCGTCCCAGGCGTTTTTACAGCATGTCGGCGCAAATCAGGCTTGAACGGCAACGCGCCATCGCCTGGATCGCGGGCGTGAACTCAATGCCGTCCATTGTCCCAAGCTGTGAAAGCAGCGATCACAATCGCCGCGTCGAACTGACCGAAAACCTGAGTGGCGCCGAACTTGAACCGGACGAAAAAGCGGGTCCTGAAGCCGGGACCGTTCATTCACATCGCCTTCCGCGGCGCCTTCGCCAAAAACTCCGCCAGCCTGTCCTTCCAGAACTTCGCCGCGCCGGTCGTGCCGTGGCCGCGCGTGTCGGCGCTGGCCGGAATTAAATAAAGCTGGCCGCCCTTCACCCGGGCGACCTCGCGCTCCATGATGCCGAGTTCGGGCGGATTGCGCTCGTCGTCGGCCGCATTGATGGCGAGCAGCGCGGCTTGCGTCTTGTCGAGATCGCGCGAGGCGTTGTAGTCGCGCGAAGAATCCCACTGATAGAGGAAATCATTGGCGTCGGCGGTGAAGGGCGCGTTGAGCCGCGTTTCCACCAGCTTGTCCGCCTGTTCGCGGCCGCCGGCCTGCTTGTACCAGGCCTGCGTGCCGCCCGACGTTGCGACGCCGAACATGGCGTTGGCGAATTTCACCGTCGTTGGCTGTTTGGTGTAATCGCCATTGTTCCACTCGGGGTCCCTGCGGATGGACTCGGTCAGCATCCGCCGCATCATCCAGTTGCGCCCCGCCATTTCCGTGGGTTGCGAAGCCATCGGAACAAGCGCGTCCATGAACTTCGGGTAACGCACGCCCCAGACCCACGTCTGCATGCCGCCCATCGAATTGCCGATGACGAGGCGCAGATGTTTGAGGCCCAGCCCCTCGCTCACCAGGCGATATTGCGCATCGACCATGTCGTCGTAATTATAGAGCGGGAATTTTCCGCGCAGGCCGTCCGAGGGCTTCGTCGATTTTCCCGCGCCAAGCGCGTCCGGCAGAATGATGAAATATTTCGACGCGTCGAGCGGTTGTCCCGCGCCGAACAATTCGCCAGCGAATTCGGCGTTGAGAAAGTTGGCTCCCGCGCCCCCCGTGCCGTGCAGCACCAACACCGGCTCGCCGCCCGGCGCGCCGATCGTCGTGTAATGCAGCTTCACTTCGGGCAGCGCGGCGCCCGTGCTGAAGCGAAAATCCCTGGCTGTGAAATCGCCTTCCCTGGGCGCGGGATATTCAGCGGCGCCCGCGCCTGATGCGATGAACAACAGCGCGAAGCGAACGATCAAGCCTGCGACCGGCATAGGTTTCCTCCTTGTGCGGCCCATCGACAAACGCGGCGCCAGGACGGCGAAATTGCGGCTTGCCCGCGCCGATTGCAACTCAAAAATTCGCGCAGGCCGTTAGCGCGGGCTGTATTCCGGCACCTGCGGTTTGGCGCCGAAAATCAGCTGCTGCGGATTTTTCTCCAGCGAACGCACCGCGCGGTTGACTTCGTCGAGGGCGCGCCGCGCGTCGCCGGCAAGCGCCTCGTACTGACGCCGCGCCGGCCCCGTGACCCTGTTGAGTCCCGAAGTGATGTCGCGCGTGCGAACATCGAGATTTTCCGCGAGTTTGCGGAACGATTTCGCCGCCTCGTTGATCTCGTCGATCGTGCCGCGGCCGCCCGAGCCGCCAAAACCCTCCGCCAGTTTGCGGATGGATTTTGCCGCTTCGCCGATTTCGCTCAGCATGCCGCCGGCGCCCGCGCCGCTGAAAAGGTTCTGCGCGCTGGTCATGAATCCCTCGACCTTGTCGGCGGCGGCCGAGAGTTTGGCGGCGAGTTCCCGCGTGTCCTTCAGCGTCGAGTCGATGTTGGCGCTGTTCTTCGACAGCGTATCGACGAAGGGCTTGAGGCCGCGCCCAAGCTCCGCGAAGTTCGCCAAGATTTCCTTGATGCCGCCCGAACTGTCGGCAAGCCCGGCGGAAAACTTGTCGACGTTCTGGACGATGTTTCCGATCGAGGCGGAATTGTCCGCCAGCACCTTGTCGGCCCGGTCGAGCAGATTGTCGACCCTGCCGGAAAGTCCCTGCAACGTCTCGAGAATGTTCTGGATTTCGGACCGTTCAGCGAAGATCGTCGGCGGCGAACCATCGTCGCCCTTTTCCACCGCCAGCGCGTTGAGCGAGCCGCCCGTCAGCGCCACCGAGGCGACGCCGGTGAGGCCCTGCTGTTCGAGCCGCGCCTTCGTGTCGATCTTGATGGGCGTACGCGGATCAAGATCGATCATCGCGTTGACGATGCGCGGGTCGTCGGCCAGGTCGATCTTCGTGACTTCGCCGACGCGCAAACCGTTGAACAGAACCCACGAGCCGCGCGACAGGCCGGAGACCGAACTCGTGAACACCACGCGGTAGGTCTTGCGCGCCGAGCCTTTGTCGACGCCGGAAAACCAGAATACGAAGCTGAAGGCGGCTGCGATCACCGCCAACGTAAAAGCGCCAATCAGCGCGTAATGGGCCCTGGTCTCCATAATCCGGCTCCTGCGAAGCGCACAGCTAGTGCTTCCTTTGCGTCCATTTCAAGGGGCATCCGGCCGCTTCGCCGCCCGCGGCGCGGCCCGTCGCGGGTTTCCCACACAAATACGGCGCCTTCGACCTCAGCCCCGTCCCCGCGCCGGATCGAACTGCCGCCCCCGCTTGCCGTGGAAATAGGCGCGCAGCCACGGATGTTCGCAAGCCAGCATCTCCTCGATTGTTCCAATGGCCGCGACCTTGCGGTCGGCGAGCGCGGCGATGCGGTCGCAGATGGAATAGAGGGAATCGAGATCGTGCGTCACCATGAAAACTGTGAGTCCGAGCGTCTTCTGCAGCGTGGCGATGAGCTCGTCGAATTCGGCCGCGCCGATCGGGTCGAGGCCGGACGTGGGCTCGTCGAGAAACACAATGTCGGGATCGAGCGCCAGCGCGCGCGCCAACGCCGCCCGCTTGATCATGCCTCCCGACAGTTCCGAGGGAAACTTGTCCGCGGCGTCGGGCTTCAGACCCACCATTTCGATTTTCAGCGACGCCAGTTCGTCCATAAGGCGCGGCGAGATGTCGAGGTATTCGCGCATGGGCACCTGTATGTTCTGGCGCACCGTGAGGCCGGAGAACAGCGCGCCGTGCTGAAACAGCACGCCCCAGCGCTGCTCCAGGGCGCGGTGTTCTTGCGGGCGCAGGGCGTCGAGATCGCGGCCGAACACTTCGATTGCGCCGGCGCGTTTGGGGACAAGCCCGAGCACGGCGCGCGTCAGCACCGATTTGCCCGTGCCCGAACCGCCGACGAATCCCAGCACCTCGCCGCGCCGCACGTCGAGATCGAGGTTTTGCAGAATAATCTTTTCGCCGAAGCCCACGACGAGGCCGCGCACGCCGATCGCGATGTCCTGTTTGATCGGAGCCGTCTGGTTCAAGCGCGCCTCAATAATCGATCGCCGCGAAAAACATCGCGAAGAGCCCGTCGATGACGATCACCATGAAGATCGATTTCACCACCGACGCCGTCACCTGCCGCCCGAGCGATTCCGCCGATCCCTCCACCGCCATGCCTTCCAGCGTCGAAATCAGCGCGATCACCAGCGCCATGAACGGCGCCTTGATCATGCCCACCAGGAACGTGTTGAGCGCGATGGCGTCGCGCAGCCGTCCCATGAAGATTTCCGGGCCGATTCCGCCATAATACCAGGTCGTGACAAGCCCGCCGAAGATCGCCGCCATGTCGCCAAGGAAGGTCAGCAGCGGCAGGGCGATCAACAAGGCCAGCAGACGCGGCACAACCAGAACCTCGATGGGGTCGAGCCCCATGACGCGCAGCGCGTCGATCTCCTCGCGCATTTTCATCGAGCCTATTTCAGCGGTGATCGCCGAGCCCGAGCGGCCCGCGATCATGATCGAGGTGAGCAGCACCGCCAGCTCGCGCAGCACGAGAATGCCGATGAGATCGACGGCGAAAGTCGACGCGCCGAAGCGCTTCAATTGAAACAGGCCTTGCTGCGCCACGATGCAGCCAACCAGAAAGTTGATCAACGCGATGATCGGCAAAGAGCGAAAGCCGAAATTCTCGACGTGATAGACAAACGAGGTGAAGCGGAACCGTCGCGGATGCAGAATCAGGCGAAACACAGCCGCGACAACCTCGCCGAGAAACGCGACGCCGGCCGCCACGTCGCGAAAGGCGAAGGTCAGAGTGCGCCCGACGTCGGCCAGCAGATTGACCAGAACCGATCCGAACGCGTGTTTGGGAATCGCGAATTCGCGCCAGTGCGCCTCCTCGAGGAGGATCGCGTGTTCAGGCCGGGCGTTGGAATAGCTCGCCGCGCCGCCGCGCTTGACGATATCGGCCCGGCAACGGTCGATCAGCCAGGCGCCGGCGGTGTCAATCGCATCAATCCCGCCAAGATCGATGGCGACGGAACTGGAGCCGGCGACTTGTTTGGCCAGCGCGCGGGCGCTGCGCTCGACGCCGGCTTGCGCAATGGTCCAGCGCCCGCCCAGCGCGACGCTCATGGAAAGTCCGGCTGCGGCGACGGCGAAAGTCGGTTCGGCGGACATGCCTGCGGTTCCGGCGGGTGGGACGGCGTCTTGACGCTCCGGTCATAACGAGGCGGCGTGGGGGTGTCGAGGCGCGAGCCCGAGCCACGCGCAATCTGGGCACAACCCGTTCCGCGCGCACGCTTGTGCTTGCGTTGCCGCGCCGCCTGATGTTCCATGGCGAGCCCGCGCATGTGCGCGCGGGCCCGGCCCGGTCGGGGCGGGCGGAATTCGCGGAGCGCGCATTGAGTCAGTCCCGGTTCGGCACTTTTCGCCCGCGCGCGGGCGTGCCGAACCGGCGCGTGTGCAAATACGCACTGGCTTTCGCGTTGGCCGCCGGCCTTTCCGGCTGCGCCGGCGGCGCGCCAACGGACAGTTTCGACCTCTCGGCGTCAACCACAGGCGCCGCCGCCCGCGCCCCGAAGGGGCAACTGGTCGTCGCTGAACCGCTTGCGACGTCCCCGACCGATTCAGACCGCATCGTCGTGCGCCCGACGCCCGACACGGTGGCGACCCTCAAGGGCGCCCAATGGGTCGAACGCCTGCCGCGGCTTGTCCAGACCCGGATCGTGCAAAGTTTTGAAAACGCCCGATTGCTGCGTTCCGTTGGACGTCCTGACTCGAAGATCGAGGCGGATTACACCCTGAGCCCGGAAATCCGACGCTTCGACATCGATATCGCCAGCGCGGAGGCCGTCGTCGAGATATCCATCAAGCTGGTGCGCGAGAAGAACGGCCGCATCCTCGCCGCGCGCATTTTTGCAACGCGCGCGCCCGCCTCCGCCAACAGCGGAGCCAGCGCCGCCGCCGCCCTCGATCAGGCGCTGGGCGAAGCCCTTGCGCAGATCGTCGCCTGGACAGCGGCGCGGCTCTAGCATCCGCCATCGGAGGAAAGTGCGTCGCGAAGCGACACGCTTTCGGGAGATGACAAGCCGATACGTCTGCAAAACACGACGTACCCGGAACCATTGGTTCGGGGTGCAGGGGCGCAAAGGCGCGGACAAACAACCCGCGCCTTCCGCGTCTCAGGCCCGGGTCGCGGCCTGCTCGAACCGACCGGAAGCATGGGCAAGCATCGTATAGACTTTGCCGGTTTCCGACGACAGATAAGCGCTAAGGTTTGCCCCTTCGCGGTCGTCGCGGGCGATTTCAGCAAGAATCCGCTCGAACTCCTGCGTGTAGCGGTCGACCGTGCCGCGGAACTCTCCGTCGCCGGTGTAGCGCCGGCGGATTTCATCGAAGGTCTGCTGGCCCTGGCCGATATAGAGACGGCGCGTGAAAGCGTTGCGCTCGCCGCGATAATAGCGCTCCCACGCTTCGCTCGCCGCGCTGGATTCGACCATGCGGGAAATGTCGAGCGAGATCGAATCAAGCGAAGGCTTCGAGCGCGAAACTGGCGGCGGCGGCGCCGCGGCTGCGGCCTGCCCCGCGGCTTCTTCGTCGCGCGAGGCGCGCGCCAGAAGATCGGTAAGCCAACCGGGGCCGCGTTCGGGTTGCGCAACGACCGCGGCGGGCGCGGGCCTCGGCGGCTGTTGCGGCGGCTGCGGCGCGCGCGAACGCAGGGGCTGCTCCACGGGCGCGGCGTTGAACGGCGCCAGCGCGCCGCCAGCCTTCTCCAGCGACCGCGGCGAAGCGGCGCGCGGTCTTTCCTCCTGGGCGGATCTCTCCGCGTGGGCGGGGGCTTCCGCATAGGCGGGCTTTTCAACATAAACCGGCTTCTCCACGTAGCGCACCCGTTCCGGCGCGCGCGGCGGATCGGTGAAACCGGCCATCGCCGGCGTCGACTCCGCCACGTCGTAAGCCCGTCCGGAGCGCGCGACGATGTCCGTGAGGTCGTTGAGCGCCTTGATCTGTTCGGCGACAACCCGGCGCATGGCCGCGGCCTGCTCCGCGGTTTCGCGCGGCAATTCGGTCGCGCCGCGGCGCACTTCCTGTCGCGTGGTTTCGAGTTCGCGTTGAATCTCCAGCGCCATCCCCCGCATTTCCGCGCTTGACGCCTGGAAACGTTCGACGGCGTGCGCGAAAATTTCATTCATTTCCGCGCTCGCCTGCGCGTAGGCGGCGCGCAAGGCGGCGGCGGTGCGTTCGCGTTCGACCCCGCTCGTTTCGCGAACGTCGGCGAAGCGCTGCTCGATGACGCCGGCGACCTGTTGCGTCGTCTCCGCCAGAAGCGTGCCGATTTCCCGCGCGCGCGCCTCGGCGGTGCGGAAAGACTCGTCGATCATCGTGGTGAACGCATTCAGGACATTTTCGAAATTTTCGGTTTTGCCGCCGAGCGCCTCCAGCGTCTCGTCGATGATCGCGCGGCGCTGGTCCATAGCCGCCGCAAAGCTGAACTGCGTCCGGCCCAATTCGCCAAGCGTGTCGTTGAGCGCGGCGCCGTGACTTTCGATATGCGCGTTCAATCTGTCGACGCCGGCGATCGTGTTGAACGCCGTCCTGTCCAGCGAATGCACCTGATCGGAAATGGTGCCGACCGCGCCCTGGAATTCCTTGACCCGCTCGCCGAGCACGTCGGATATGGAAACGAGATTTTCCCGCGCGCCGTTGACGATGCCTTGCAGCGCCGCGTTGGTCTGCGCCAACCGTCCGAGCACCGCGGCCATCTCGCCCTTGACCGTGTCGTTGACGCCGACCAGCGTATCGACGGATTGGGCGGCGCCCTTCTCAATCACTTCGCGCAACACGGCGGCCGACCCTTCAATCGCGGCCGTCAACGCCGCCTGCTGGGCGCCAAGATGACTGGCGATATCCGCGCCGCGGTTGACGATTGTCTCGGCAACGTCGGCGCCGCGGTTGTGCAGTTCGTCCGCCACCGCCGCGCCATGGGTCTGAATCGCCGCGGTCAGGGCGGCGCCCTGCGTCTTGATGGCGTGGGCCAGAGCTTCGCCGCGGTTTTCGATGGCGTTGGCGACTTCCGTCCCTTGCTGGCGAATCTTGCCCGCGGCGGCCTCGCCGCGGTTTTCGATGGCGTCGACGACGGCGGCGCCGTGGGAGTCGATGGTTCCAGCCACCGACGACGCGCGCTGTTCGATCGTGTTGGCGACGGCCTCGCCGGCCCTGACGATTTCACGGCTCACGGCGCCGCCGCGCTCCGAGAGCAAATCGACGAGCAGCGGCCCCTGCGTGTCGAACAGCGTCTGCAAATCGCCCGCCCGCCCTGAGAGCGTCTCGTGCAGCAATTGCGCCCGTCCCGTGAGCGTCTCGTGCAGTTCCTTCGTGCGGTCGGCGAGCGTGTCGTGCAATTGCCGCGCGCTGGCGTTCATCGTCTGGTTTACGTATTGGCCGGCGACTTCCAGGGCTTCCTTCAATTCGGCGGCGCGCTTGGCCAGCGATTCATGCATCGCTTTGCCGCTTGCGTCGAAAGCAACCGTCATCTCGTCCGCGCGATGGTCCAGCGAGCGCGTAAAATTCTGACCGGTTTCGTCCAGCGTCTTGCGGATATCGGCGAGTTTGTGCTCCAGCGTGGCGTCGATCTCGGCGAGTTTGGCGCCGAGAGTGGCGTCCATGGCCGTAGGATCCAGCGCGCCGTGAATGTCGCGCACGCCGTCTCCGACCGTGCGGGCGACGTCGAGCGCGGTGCGCGCCAGGGTTTCGTTGAGCGCGCGGGCGCGCTGATCGAGGCCGGTGTCGACCTTCGCGATCAATTCTCCCAGCGATTTGGACACGTCAAGCGTGCGCGCGCTGGCGCGGATTTCGAATTCCGCCACCTGCTTTTCCAACAGGCCGGCGGTCTCGCGCGCCCGTTCGCCCAATTTTTCGTGGAACGCGTCCGCGTGCGTCGTGAACGTCGCTTCGACCGCGCCCAGTTTCTCGGCGACCGCGCCGGTGAATTTTTCGGAATGTCCGGCGATTTGTTCAGCCAGCGCGCCGCCGTGATTCAGCAACGAACTCTCGAATTCACGCAGACGGTCGGCCAGCCCCGCGCTGACGCGGTCGCCATGTCCGCCGATGGCGGCAATCGCTTCGTGCGTTGTGTCCGCGAACCGGGCATGCAGCGCGCCGGCCTGTTCATCCAACGCCTTGCCGACAAACGCGCCGTGCGCGTCGATATGCGCGGTCAGCGTGCCGCGCGCGCCGTCCAGCGCCTTCTGCGCGGAGGCCGCGTGGCTTGCAAGCGAGTCGGCGACATTGTCGGCCGCGGCCGCCAGCGCGTCCTGCGCGCGCCGCGCCACGTCGGCGAAAGAGTGACTGCGCTCGACGATGGCCTGCCCGACCTCGTCGCCCGCCGCGAGCATTTCGTTGCGGGACAATTTGACGGCCTCGTGAAAACTATCCGTGCGGTCCGCCAGCAGCGAAGCGATTTCCTTGCCGGTGGCGTCGAGCCTGTCGCGCGCGTCGGCGTGCGTCCGCGAAATGGCCAGCAACCGCGTCTCCAGAGCCGAAGCGACATCATCGCCCGCCTTTTCGATTTCGTCGCGCGATTGACGCGTTGCCGCCTGGAAAGCGTTGGTGCGCTCGGCCAGCAGCGTGGCGATCTGCTCGCCGGTCTGCCCCAGATCCCGCCGCGCGGCGGCGTGCGCCTCCTCGATCGCTTGAAGGCGTTCGGACAACGCGCCGTTAATTTCGTCTCCCGCGGCGGCGAGCGCGTGGCGGGAATCCCTGACGAGATCCGCGAGGCTGTGCGCGCGCTCGACGATGGACGTGTGGATCTGATCGCCGGCCACAAGCAACTCGTCGCGCGAACTGACCACCGCCGCATGGAAGGCGTGCGTACGCTCGTCGAACAGGTTCGCGATCTGCTGGCCGGTCTCGGCGAATCTTTGGCTCACGCTGTCGTGCGCTTGCGCGATCGCGCGCAACCGTTCGGAGAGCGTGGCCGCGATGGCGTCGCCCTGTGTCGCCAGATGCGCGCGCGATTCGCGCACAAGCTCTTCAAGCTTGCGGTGGCGATCGACGATCGATGCTTGAATCCGGTCGCCGGCGGCGACAAGGTCCTCGTGCGAAGTCTGGACCGCGCTTTGAAACGCGCCTGTCTGTTCGGCCAGGGACGACGCGATTTGCGCGCCCGCGACCGAAAGGCCCGCGCGCGTCGCTTCATGCGCCTGTCGGATCGCCTCAAGCCGCTCCGCCAGGGTCGCCGCGATGGAATCTCCCGTCGTCGTCAGATGTTGGCCGGCGTGTTCGACCAGGGTCGCGATGGCCTGATGACGTTCGGCGACCGAAGCGTGAATCTGATCCCCGGCTTCGACCAGCGACCGGCTGGAGCGCTGAACCACGTCGTGGAATGCCTCGGCGCGCTCGGCCAGCGTCGCGGCGATATCCTCGCCCGTGGCCGCAAGCCGGCCGCGCGCTGTTTCATGCGCAAGATGGATATCCCCAAGCCGCTCGGACAAGGTTGTCGACAGATGGTCCGCGGACTGCCGCGCCATCCGGGACGCTTCCTGTTGACGTTCCAGGATGGCCGCTTGAACGTGGTCGCCGACCGCGACAAGCTCGTCGTGCGATCGCCGCACGGCGGCGTGGAAGTCGTCGGCGCGCGCGGCGAGGCTCGAGGCGATTTCCCCGCCGGTCGCCGCGAGGCCGACACGCGCGGCCTCGTGCTCCTGATGGATCGACCGCAACCGCTCGGAGAGCGTCGCGGAGAAATGTTCTCCGGACTTTTGCACGAGTTCGGTCAGCGCCGCGCCGCGTTCGTTGATCGAGGCGTGAATCTGGTCGCTCGCCGCGACAAGCGCCTGGCTCGATTGCCGCACGGTGT
>JANYDZ010000716.1 GCA_025363375.1 Hyphomicrobiales bacterium | reverse complement strand
CGCGCTGCTCTGCTCAAACTAAGCCGGGGCCAGGCGCTCAAAACCAAAATGCAATCGGCCCTGCGCGCCGTCGGCAGTTTCGCCAGTGCCCTTAAGTTCAAGTACAGCGATATCGAGATCGGCATCGATCTTGAGGGCGAGCGCGGCGTCGCCGACAGCGGCGATCTCGAAGGCGATCTGTCGGAACTCCTGACGCTCACCGGCGAAGCCGCCAAAGAGAGCGACACGGCCATCGTTCTGTTCATCGACGAGTTGCAATACATTCCCGAGGAACAACTTGCGGCGCTCATCTCGGCGCTGCATCGCGCCAGCCAACGACAATTGCCGGTCTCGATGCTCGGCGCGGGTTTGCCACAACTTTTGGGTCGAATGGGGCGCGCCAAGTCATACGCTGAGAGATTGTTCGAATTTACGCCCGTCGATCAACTCGACGCGCAGGCCGCGACGGAAGCGCTTTGCAAACCCGCGGAGAAGGAGGGCGTCGGTTTCACGCCCGAAGCTGTCGCCGAGATATTGAATCAAACGAAAGGCTATCCCTATTTTCTGCAGGAGTGGGGGAAGCACTCCTGGAACATAGCGGAACATTCGCCCATTGACGAAAACGCCTCGAGGGCCGCGACGACCAATGCGCTTGTAGAGCTCGACAGGAGCTTTTTTCGCGTTCGGTTTGATCGACTTACACCCGCGGAGAAGCGCTACATGCGAGCGATGGCGGAGCTTGGTCCAGGTCCGCATAGATCGGGCGACGTCGCCGAGAAGCTGAAGAAAAAAGTGACCGCAGTCGCCCCGCAGCGCAACATTTTGATAGCCAAAGGCATGATTTACAGTCCTTCGCACGGAGATACGGCGTTCACGGTTCCACTGTTCGACGGGTTTATGAAACGAATTATGCCGTTATGAGCCGGGTCGATTCCCGCCATGCCAGGAAGGTCTGACCCATGCTCGGAGGCCTTCTCGCGCTGTTCTCCGCCGCCTGTTTTTCGATGAACGCCGCCGCCGCGCGGCGCGGGGTTGTGTCGGGCAGCGTGTGGCAGGGGCTCGCGATTTCCGTTCCCTTCGGCGTGCCGTTTTTTTTCATCGCGTTGCTGATTTTCGGCAACCTGAGCGACCTCGCAACCTTCACGCCGGCGAACATGCTTTGGCTCGCCGCCGCCGGAATCGTGCATTTCGTCGTCGGGCGCTACGCCAATTATCGCGGCGCCAAGGCGATCGGATCCAATCTCGTGGGGCCGATACAGGATGTGAACATTCTGGTGTCGCTGGGCCTTGCGGTGTTTCTGCTGGGCGAAAGGCTCAACGCGATCATGGTCGTCGGTATTTTGCTGGTGTGCATCGGGCCGGTGCTGACGTGGAACAGAGGGCCGGCCAAACCGCAAACCAAAATGCCCGGAAGTTTTACGCCGGTCTGGGGCGAGGGCATTTTCTTCGCCGTCCTCTCGGCGCTCGCCTATGGAATCAGCCCCATTCTCGTGCGTCTCGGGCTTGCCGGCGGCGGCGTCGGGCGCGGCGTCGCGGCGGGGCTCATCTCCTATGTCGCGGCGAGCGGCGCTGTGATGTTGATGCTGCTGAAGCCGGGGTCGCTCGCCGATATTCGCGCCACGGGACGCGGCAATTTCAACTGGTTTATGTTCGCCAGCCTCGCCGTCGGCGCCGCGCAATTGCTGCGTTACATGGCGCTGGCGCTGGCGCCGGTTTCCATCGTCGCGCCGATGATGCGGCTATCGAGCGTGTTTCGCGTCTATTTCAGCTGGGCGGTCAACCGCGAGCACGAGATTTTCGCGCCGGGCGTGATCCTCGGCACGATTGTCTCGGTGACCGGCGCGCTGATTCTGTGCGTCCAGACCGACATGGCGCGCGCCATTTTGCCGGAGTGGGAGCGCGTCGCGGCGCTGCTCGCCTGGCGCTGGCCTTGATTGCCCGGTCTTCATTTCCCGCAAACGCCGGCGTATAAGACCGGCGAGTTCAACCTGGGGCGAAACGCCCGCGATCGAGGCGCATATGGCAGGCCACAGTCAGTACAAGAACATCATGCACAAGAAGGGCAAGCAGGACGCGCTTCGCTCCAAGGTCTTCGGCAAGCTGGGGCGCGAAATCACCGTCGCCGCCAAGATGGGCATGCCCGACCCCGCCCTGAATCCGCGCCTGCGCCTCGCCTGCATCGCGGCGCGCGCCGAAAACATGCCGAAGGACAATATCGAGCGCGCCATCACGAAAGCGACCGGCGGCGACGGCGAGAACTTCGACGAGGTGCGTTACGAGGGCTATGCGCCCGGCGGCGTCGCCGTGATCATCGAGGCGCTGACCGACAACCGCAACCGCACGGCCGGCGAGGTGCGCTCCTATTTCACCAAGGCCGGCGGCGCGCTGGCCGAATCCGGCGCGGTCGCCTTCATGTTCGACCGCGTCGGCGCGATCGAGTTCGACAGGAAAGCGGCAAGCGAAGACGCCATGATGGAAGCCGCGGTCGAGGCCGGCGCCGACGATGTCGCGACGACCGAAGACGGCCACGAAATCACGACGGCGATGGAATCGCTCGGCGAAGTCGCCAGGGCGCTGGAAGCCAGATTTGGCGAAGCGCGCAAGTCCAAACTCGTCTGGCGTCCACAGAACACAATCGCCGTCGACGACGAAGCGGGCGAAAAAATCCTGAAACTGATCGGCGCGCTCGAAGAAAACGACGATGTGCAAAACGTCTACGCGAATTTCGAGATTTCAGACGCCCTGTTGCGCAAGATGGGCGGGTAGTCCGCGCTCCAGTTTTGCCTTCACCGCTTTGGGAATCCGCGCGGCGCGGCCGTTGACGGCGCAGGCGATGCGCACATGCGCGGTCGCGAGCACCTCTTGCCCGCGCAGCACGCGATGCGCCAGTTCGAAGGAAGCCGCCTTGATCCCGCCCGGCGTTGTCTCGACGCTCAGGAGATCGTCCATATGCGCGGCCCTGAGAAAATCGACGCTCATGGCGCGCACGACGAATCCGAAGATTTCAGCCTCTTCGCCAGCGAGGCGCGCGCCCTGATGGATGTCCAGCGACCGCAACATTTCCGTGCGCGCGCGCTCCATGAAGCGCAGGTAATTGGCGTGATAAACGGCGCCGGAAAAATCGGTGTCCTCGTAATAGACCCGGACCGGAAAGTGGTGGGTTTTCATGGGCTCGCTTCCGCTTGCTATCCAATCCAGCCGCCCCCGGGAGCGTCGCCGCCCAGTTCAATCACGACGATCTCCGGCGGCGAGCCGATGCGAACTGGAACGCCCGAACAGCCAAGCCCGCCCGACACGATGAGATTGCGCCCCTCCTCGACGACATGTCCATAGGCAAATCGCTCTCCATAGCGCGATGGCACAACCGGCGCGCGCCCGAATATGCGTATCTGACCGCCATGGGTGTGACCCGAAATGGTCAAAGCCACGCGCGGCGGCACGCGGACGAATATATCGGGCTCGTGCGCCATCAATATGACGGGCGCATTGTCGGTAATCCGGCGCAGCGTGCCCGGCAGATCGTCGACGCCCTTGCGCGGATCGCGCCAGCCGCGCACTTCGACAAAAGCGATCTGATCGCCGAGGCCCGCAAGCCAGAAGGGTTGCCCATCCTTTTCGAGGCGCAGGACGTCGTTTTCGTAAACCTTGATCCGCGTCTTCTCCAGCGCGCGATGCGCGAAGGTGGGACCGCTCTGGCGCGCGATCGCCTCCTTGTCGCCCCACCAATCGTGGTTGCCAAGCACAGCGTGGACGCCCAGCGGCGCCTGCAACGTGTCAAGCGCCCGCGCCCAGTCGTCCGGCGGCGTTGGCGTCTGAAATCGGTGGGTCGCGAAATAATCACCCAGCAGCAGGATGCAATCGGCGCCAAGCGCGTTGGTCGCAGCCGCGATGGCGCTGACCCGATCGGCGTTCATCCACGGCTCGCAGGCGTGGACATCGGCGACGACCGCGAGGGTCAGATGCAGGTCCCGCGGCCAGCCGGGCGGCGTCAACTTATAGCGGGTCGTGCGCAGGCGCAGCAGCGGCTCGATGACGACGCCATAGGTCGATGTTGTCGCGCCCAAAGCCAGAAGGCCGGACAGCATGCGCAGGAACCCGCGGCGCGATAGCAAAGGATGTCTCCGGAAATCGCAGCCGACAGGAGGCGCATGCGGGGAAATATGGGTATTCTTCGTTGACCGACAAGCGCCACGCCGATCAAAACGCGCCCATTAAGGCCGTCATTCCGGTTACGGTCGGGTTAACACCGGCCCGCTAATAAGGTCCGCCAAGAAGGTTGAAGGCGGGGCGCGATTGGGTATAGCATCGGTATAAATCGCCGGAATCGGCGGCGGGCGAAGCGGCCTGACCATTTTTACCAGGGAATAGGAGACGACCAGATGAACGACCGGATCATTGCACCCCGCGCGCGCGTCGGTTGCAGGGCATTGAGCGTTTTCGCCGCGATGTTGGCGACGGCGGGTCCGGGCCCCCTGCTCGCCCATCATTCCTTCGCGATGTTCGACAGCGATAATCCGATCGACCTCGTCGGGACATTGCGCGAGTTCAAATACACAAATCCGCACACGTTTATCGTGCTGGAGGTGAAGGACGAGAAGGGCGAGACGACAACCTGGAGCCTGGAAGGGGGAAGTCCAAGCGCGCTGGTGCGCGCGGGATTGACCAGCAGCACCATCAAGCCGGGCGATCAACTCAAGATCAAGGTCAGGCCGCTGCGCAGCGGCGCGCCCGGCGGCGCCTGGGACATCGAGACCACCTACTACAGGGACGGTTCGCCGCTGCCGGTCAAGCACTGACATTCAAAGCGGTCAGACAGGGAGTGGGGCAATGTCCGGGCAATGGGCGGGCTCGTTGAGAGCTTGCCTCTTCGTGATCGCGTCGGGCGCGGGGTTCGCGAACAGCGCATGCGCCGCCGACGCCAGATACCCGGACTGGACAGGCGCCTGGGTGCGGCGCGAAGCCGGCACTTTTGATCCCGCCAGGCCGGCAGGGTTGCCGCAGGCGCCGCCGCTCAACGAAGAGTACCAGAAAGTTTTCGAAAAAAGCGTCGCCGATCAGGCCGCTGGCGGGCAAGGCAACAATCCCATGGCGGCCTGCGTGCCGCCGGGCATGCCGCGCATGACGATCGGCTATGGCGTCGGGCTCGAATTCATCGTCACGCCTGATGTCACCTATGTGATCCTCGGCGAACCCATGATGCAGGTGCGGCGAATCTTTACGGACGGACGCGCCTGGCCGAAGGACATTGAACCCGCCTTCACCGGCTATTCCATCGGCAGGTGGGAGGCCGCGCGCGAGCCGGGTGTATACGACACGCTTGTCGTCGAGACGCGCGCCGTCAAAGGGCCGCGCGCCTACGATTCCAGCGGCATGCCGTTTCACAAGGACAATTCGACACTGGTGTTCGAGCGGATCAGCCTCGACAGAGCCAATCCCGACATTTTGCGCGACGAAGTCACCACGCACGACAAGGCGCTGACGCGTCCGTGGAGCGTCAACCGGACCTATCACCGCAAGCGCCAACCGATCTGGCAGGAGACGACCTGCGGCGAGGACGAGCATCAGGTCAAGATTCAAGGCGAGCATTATTTTCTCGACGCCGACGGCTTCCTCACGCCGACGCGCCGGGGCCAGCCGCCGCCGGTTTTGAAGAATTTTCCGCCCGCAAAATAGCCGCGAAGCCATAACGTTTCGCCTGAAATTGGCGTTTCGCCCGAAATCATGGAGAGCCCCCGTGTTGAATCGAAACGTCGCGTCGCGAGCCGGGTTCCTCGGTTTGGTTTTCTGGGCGGGTTTTGTGGGCGCGAGCCTGGCGCAGGAGGCCAGATACCCCGACTGGAGCGGCGCCTGGCTGCGGCGCACCAACGCGATCTTCGATCCAGCCAGGCCGCAGGGCCGCGGACAAAATCCACCACTCAACGCGGAATATCAAAAAATCTGGGAAGAAAGCCTCGCGAATGTCGCCGACGGCGGGCAAGGCAACAACCCGACCTCCGAGTGCCTGCCGCCGGGCATGCCGCGCATGATGGTCAGCTACGGCCTCGGCTTTGAGGCGGTCATCACGCCGAAGACGACCTACGTCATTCAAGACGGCCCCGTCCTCGAAGTGCGGCGCATTTTCACGGACGGGCGCAAATGGCCCGACGACATCGAACCGGCCTTCACGGGCTATTCCATCGGCAAGTGGGAAGCGACGCAAAAACCCGGCGAATACGACACGCTTGTTGTCGAGACGCGCGCCATGAAGGGACCGCACGCCTACGATTCGAGCGGCATTCCCTTTCACAAGGACGGCAAGGTGGTGGTGCATGAGCGCATTTCGCTCGACAGGGAGAAGCCCGGCATCCTGCTCAATCAAACCACCGTCTTTGACACCGCGCTGACGCGCCCCTGGACCGTCAACCGGACCTATTACCGCATGGCCGATCCCGTCTGGCGCGAAATCATTTGCTCGGAGGACGATCATCAGATCCGGATCGGCAAGGAGCCCTATTATCTCGACGCCGATGGATTGCTGATGCCGACGCGCAAGGGACAGCCGGCGCCGGATTTGAAGCATTTTGGCGGGGGGCGGTAGGCGGGCAGGTTCAAGCTCGACGGTCAGCGTTTGCATCCGGCGTCAGGATCGCGGCGTCCGTCGATCACACGCGCAATTCGAACCGCTTCGGAATCGATTGTAGAGAAAATCAGGAGACCACCGAGCGCGCGTCCAGGTTTTCGGCGCGCGCGGCCGATGCAGGGGAATTCTGACATGATGTTTCAGGCGTCCCCCTCATCCCCGAACAACCCGAACTGCGCCGCCTCGCGCTTCGGCTCGGCCATCCCCAAATGCCGGAACGCGTTTGTCGTCAAAAGCCGCCCGCGCGGCGTGCGTTGCAAAAAACCCTGCTGCAACAAAAACGGCTCGATAATATCCTCGATGGCGTCGCGCGGCTCGGACAGGGCCGCCGCAATCGTTTCAATTCCCACCGGGCCGCCGCCGAAATTCTCGGCGATCATCACGAGATAGCGGCGGTCCATGACATCAAGGCCGATGGCGTCGACGTCGAGCAGCTTCAGCGCCTTGTCGGCGACGGCGCGGGTGATGGAGGGATCGTTGTCGACGATGGCGAAATCGCGCACGCGGCGCAGCAGGCGCCCGGCGATGCGCGGCGTGCCGCGGGCGCGTTTGGCGATCTCGTTGGCGCCGTCCTCGCTCATGGGCACGCCAAGCACGCGCGCGCCCCGCGCGACGATGCTCTGCAATTCCGCGACGGTGTAAAAATTCAGGCGGATGGGGATGCCGAAACGGTCGCGCAACGGCGTCGTCAACAGGCCCGCGCGGGTGGTGGCGCCCACCAGCGTAAATTTCGCCAGATCGATTTTCACCGAGCGCGCGGCGGGGCCTTCGCCGATGATGAGATCGAGCTGAAAATCCTCCATGGCGGGATAGAGAATTTCCTCCACCGCCGGATTGAGCCGGTGGATTTCATCGATGAAGAGCACGTCGCGTTCTTCAAGATTGGTGAGCTGCGCCGCAAGATCGCCCGCCTTGGCGATGACGGGGCCCGAAGTCGAGCGGAAGTTGACGCCAAGCTCGCGCGCGACAATCTGCGCCAGCGTGGTTTTGCCAAGGCCGGGCGGCCCCACGAACAGCACGTGATCCAGCGCCTCGCCGCGCGCCTTCGCCGCCTCGATGAAGACCTTCAGATTTTTGCGCGCGGCTTCCTGCCCCGTGAAATCGACGAGGGTCAGCGGGCGCAGGGACGTGTCGGTGTCGTCCCCGCGTTTTTCCGGGGAGACGAGGCGGGTGGGCAGATTGGTCATGGCATCGACATTAGCTGAGTCGGCGGCAAAGCGCGCGTCTCACACAAGCCGCGCGGCAAGACCCAAAGGCGTCGCGGCGCCGGCGCGTTTCTTGTCGGGCATGGCGTCGGTCAAACCGCGCAGGGCCTCCAGGTCTATGGGGCGGGGTTCGCGATTGACGGGATTTCCCCCGCATGCGCCCTCGCGATCCGGTCCGCGCAGAGCATTGCCAAACTCTCGTGATCAATCCGCAGGCCTGCTACGCCGACGCAGAGCCCCTGCGCGCCGTAACGCTTGTTAACGATGCGCGAGAGGCGCGCCATGCGGGTGAGAGACAAGCCCGCCTCGATATCCGGATCCACCGACAGCACCAGCGATTTTTGCCGCTGAAAATCCCAGGTGGCCAGGCTGTAGATGCCCGCCCACGGGATTTCCTGCGCCGCCAGCCGCGTGTCGCGCAGGCCGGTTTCGCTGAGAATGAGGATTGGCCCTTGGCTCCGCGAGGCGCGCCAGAAATGACGCGCGCTCGCCAGCGCCGCGACGACCATGCCCGCATAGCCGGCAAAGAGGACGAAATTGCTTTTGGGCCCGTCGGGGCTGTCGCGAAAAGCCACAATGGCCGAAAGGCCAAACATCAAGGCGCCCGCGAGCGCGCCGATAAGGACGGGCATGGCGGAGGATTCGATTTCGATACGGCCGGCGGGGAGCGTCAAGGGCGCGGCTTCCATCGTCACGGCGTGGGCGCCGTTGCGTCGCCCGGCTTCTCCACCCGCGCCCGCATAATCCGCTCCGAACACATTTGCGCCAGCGCGAAATGATCGATTTTCAATCCCCGCGCCGCGACACACAGACCATCCGCGCCAAGGCGCTTGTTGGATTCGCGCGACCATCGCGCCATGCGCGTGAGGCTTAACCCCGCTTCGACGGCGGGGTCGATGGCGAAAACAAGAATGTTCTGGCGCTGCACCTGCCATGTGGACATGGTGAGCACGCAGGCCCAGGGGATTTCCTGCGTCGCGATGCGCGTATCGGTAACGCCGGAATCGGTAAGCGTCACGACCGGGCCTTTGGTGGCGAGCGCCCGCCAGATCATGAAGATCGTGCCAAACCCGAACGCGATCAGCCCGACATAACCCATGAATTGCGGCAGACTTCCCGGCTTGATGTCGTCGCTCATGCGCAACGCCATCGCGCCGGAGAGCGCGGTCATGGAAAGGCCCAGGAACACGCCGGTGGCCATGGCGAGGGGCGAGGCGGGGATTTCGATTTTTTCCGGAGCACTCATTCGCCTGTTCTGGCGAAATAGATCACGCCCGGCAAGTCCTTGAAATGCCCGTCGCAGGTCGGCAGGTCGGCGTGTCGGGAGGTCGGCGTTGTGGGCGAGGGCGGTGGCGTAGACGATGGCGTCGGCGGCGGCGAGGCGGTGTTGGCGGCGCATTTGCGCGGCGCGCAGAGCGAGCCGAGTGTCCCCCCGCTTTTCCAGCGGTCAAATTGACGCGGCGCCCGCGGGCCCACCTAGAACGGCGATCATGAGCCGCCCCGTGCTGGTGGATGTGTCGGCCCACGGCTCGACGATGTCGGGAAACTGCCCGCCCGCGTCGATGATCTTTTTGAC
>JANYDZ010000713.1 GCA_025363375.1 Hyphomicrobiales bacterium | reverse complement strand
CTGAATTCACCATCATGCCGTAACCGTTGATGAAGCCGGGCGCGGCGAAACGCGGATTGCTGTCGGGCACGATGAGATCGTCGACGCCTGAATATCCCGGCGTCTCCTGGATCAGCCCATCGACGGCCATGCGCCGCAACGTCGCCTCGCCATGCAGCAGGACATCGCCCCCGACGCGTCCCGCCGCGGCTTCGACGCGCACACGCTCGGTGATTTCGCTGGGACGCGCGATCAGCATCTCGACCGATATGCCGAAGGTCTCCTCAAAGCCTTTCTTGATGGCGGCGTGGAGCTGGTTGCCGGAAAAGCCGGAATAGAGCGCGAGCCGGCCTTCGGTTTTCGCGCGGGCGACGAGCGCGGTGTCGAAGGGCTGGGCAAAGGAGGGCTGGGCGGCGACGGGCGCGAGCCCGGCGGCTGTCAGCGCCAACGCCATCGTTCGCAACAAAAGCGGCATAGCGGTCTCCTGACGACTTTCGCGGCAGTTTCGCGCGGCAAGTTTTGTGGGATTGTGGACGTCGAAGCGATTGAGTCAATTGCCGGCGCGCGATCCACGCGCGGCGTCGCGCGGCAATGGCAGATGCTGAAGCGACGCGCTCAAGTCGACTGGATCGTCCAGTCGGGGGTCACGGTGGCGATGACCTGGGCCAGAATAGCCGTCAATCCATTCATTTCCCAAAAGGCGATCTGCCCGCCGCTGTTCTCCCAGATGATGTCCGCCTTGCCGTCGCGGTTGAAATCCGACGCGCCGCGAATTTGCCAGTTGGCCGTCGCGGAGCCCACGATAGCGCCGCCGGTTTGCGACGCGCCGTTCATTGTCCAGATTGCCGTGGAGCCAGCGGTGTTGCGCCAGAGCAGGTCGGCAAGACCGTCGCCGTTGAAATCGGCGACTGACTGGATCGTCCAGTCAGGGGTGACCGCGGCGATGATCTGCTTGCTGATCGCGACAGGCCCGTTCATCTGCCAAAGCGCCACCTGCCCGGCGGCGTTTTCCCACACAATATCCGCGTTGCCGTCGCCGCGCGCGTGGTTGCGGTCACTCCGTTCATGGTCCAGACCGCCGCGGCGCCGGACGTGTTGCGAAACAGAAGATCGGCGTAACCATCAACGTCAAAATCCCGATGATCGGGTCCGATCCAGATTTTGAGATCGGGGAATTGAGCCCATTCGACGCCGGTCAGCCGATCATGTCCTTCCGGACCGCTCACATCCACCACGCCGCTTGCAGGGCGCGAAAGCGTGAATGCGGATCGCGGTCCCACGGTGAACACTGCGGTATCGACCCCCGCGGCGCCCGCGAGCGTATCGTTGCCGCCTCCGCCGAGGAGCGTGTCGGATCCCTCGCCGCCGTCAAGACTGTCGGCGCCTGATCCGGTTTGGCCGACGATCGAAACATTCAGCGTGTAGGCGTCGGCGGTCAGGATCGGCAGGAGCAAGAAGTTGCCGAAAAAATCGACGCCGCTGCTGCGTCCGACCAGGATCGTGTAAAAGCCGCTGGAGCCGGCTGTGAAAGCGACAAAAGGGTCAATGGCGAGACTTGAGCCTCCGGCGCCAAGACTTGCCGCGCTGTCGGCGTTGCTGGCGATTGCAATTCCGTTGGGATCCAACACGAAAAGAGCCGCGTCAAAGCCTGATCCGTTGTCGAAATCGACAATCAGCGACTGTCCCGCGAGCGCGCTGAGTTTGTAGGAGTGCTCGATGTTGATGGTGTCGCCGGCTGTCGCGACGACCGAAACATGGGGAATCGAGGTCGCAGCCGCGATATTGGCGTTGGGGGCAAGGCTCCATCGATTCGAAATGTCCAGAGCGTTGGCGATGCTGTTGTTGCCGGTGTTGACCGCGCGGTTGAAAACACCGGACCCGAAAACAATTCCGCCATAGCTTTGGGAATCGCCCAGCAGAATGTCGTTTCGATCGCCGCCGCTCAGCGCGTCGTCTCCCAGGCCGCCGGTCAGCGTGTCGTCGCCGGCGCCGCCGCCAAGCGTGTCGTTGAAGCCCGATCCGACAAAATCGTCCGCGTTGGCCGTGCCGGTTACGTTGACGCCCGCAAGGCGCGGGTCGAAGATCCGCATCGCGATATCGGCGCCGGAGCCCCCGGAGAGACCATCGGCGCGATAGGCGATTGCGAAGCGCCCGTCAGGCAGCAAAGCAAGCGCGGGCATGTTCTCGACGTTGGCGGTGTTTGCGATCGCGAAAGGCCCGCCATCCAGCGCGCCGTTGGCCAGGAGCATCTGCGCCATGACATCGCCGCTGGCGCTGCCCGCGGCCATCACAATGCGTCCGTCCGGCAGGCCAAGGATCGACTGCCCGTTTCTGCCAAGGCCTGTGGCGGTCAGGAGTGCCGTCGTCGGCGCGCCGATCGAATTGAAAAGGCGGTAGACAACATCGCTCGACAGATTGGGATTGGCGTAGGAAATGGCAAATCCACCATTCGCGAGCGCCGTCAGTCCCACGACGTCGTCTTGTCCCCCGGTTGCGGGCGGGGCGGATGTCGCGAGAGTCAGAATTGATCCCAGCGCAAAGCCGTTGCTGGCGAGCAGGCGGCCTTTTATTGTCCCATCGCCGCGGTCGATCCAGATGTAAACAAAACGCCCGTCGGCGAGCGTGGCGATATTGGGCTGCTCCTGGACGCCCGGCAGGGAATCCGATCCGCCGGCGAAATTGACGCCCGCGTTGGTCAACGCATGGGTCCAGATGTCGTCTCCCGTCCCGCCGCCGTCGGCCTTCAACACGATGATGAAATTTCCGGCGCTGTTGGCGGCGACCACGGTTTCGCGCTGTGCGCCGGCCAGGTTTATCGAGCCAACCGGCGCCGTGACGTTTTCATCGAAGACGACGAAACGGGTGTCTCCAAGCGGATCGCTCGCCAGGCTGCTCCACACGGCGACGACGCTTCCGTCGTTCAACGCCGCAAGGTCGATCTGGCTGTTCTGATTTTGGCCGATGGCGACGCCATTGGCGAGGACAAACGCCTTCAACGGAGCGCGGGAAACGCCGTCGGCGCGAAACATGGCGATTTCCTGCGCGCCCGTGGTGTTCCACGCGATGGCAAGGCGGCCGCTGCTGGTTGCCGTCAGGCTCGGATAAAATTGCTGGCCGGACGCGTCAAATCCCGCGGCGATGTTGACGGCGATTTCAGCGCCGAACTGGACGGGTATGGGCATTTGAATTCCTCGCGGAATTGCCAACAAGATAGCAGCGCGCGCAACATCGACAAAATACTATGATTTTTAGCCTCCGCGCAAATCGGGCGGTCGTCGTGCCCAGATGGGCGAGACGCGGTGTGCCGCGCCGGGAAGATCGTGCTATGGAGCGGATCGTTCACCGCTCCCGACGAGGATTTGCTTGGATACGAGAACCATCGGAAAGTCGAACCTGCGCGTTTCCACGCTCGGCGTCGGCTGCAATAATTTTGGCGGACGCATCGACGAGGTCCAATCGCGCGCCGTGATCTTCAAAGCGCTCGATCTCGGCGTCACCTTGTTTGATACGGCGGATGTCTATCCATTGCCGAAGCCCGGCGCTTCCGAGGAGATTCTCGGCCGCGCGCTTGGCGCGCGTCGCAAGGATGTGACGATCGCCAGCAAGGTCGGGCTGCCCATGGACAAAGAGGGTAAGACCGGCGGCGGTTCACGCGCTTACATCGTCTCGGCCGCGGAGGCCAGCTTGAAGCGGCTCGGAACCGAATACATCGATCTGCTGTTCTTTCACTGGCCCGATCCCAAAACGCCCATCGAGGAGACCCTGCGTGGCCTCAACGATGTTGTGCGGGCGGGCAAGGTGCGCGCGATCGGCTGCTCCAACCTGCCGGGTTGGCAATTCGTGCATTCGCTCTGGGCGTCGGAAAAGCAAGGGCTCGCAAGCTGGGCGTGCAGCCAGAACCAGTATTCGCTGCTGTCGCGCGAGGTGGAGCCCGAGCTTGGCCCGGCCCTGCGCATTCACGGCGTTGGCCTGCTGCCCTATTTTCCGCTGGCGGGCGGATTTCTTACAGGCAAATATCGACGCGACGCGGAGCTTCCCGCGGGCTCGCGGCTCGCCAATAGCGAAGCCCTGCGCAAGATGTTCATCAGCGACGCGCGTTTCGACGTAATCGAGCGTCTCGCGCCGTGGTGCGCCGCCAACAACATGAGCATGGTTGATCTCGCGTTCCGCTGGCTGCTGGCGCAGGACGTGGTGCCGAGCGTGATCGCTGGGGTCTCGACGCCGGCGCAGGTGGAGGAGAATGCGAAGGCGGTCGCGGGCAAGCTTACGGCGGCGCAACTCGCGGAGATCGAAAAGCTGGCGGACAACAGGCCGCATGAGTTCGGGGCGCATTGAGCGGCGGCGCTTTTGTGATCGCTTTGTCCCTGCGCAAAACCTTGACCGCTTGCTATTTTGTAAAGACAAAATGCCATGTCTCGCGGAAATTTCGAACAATCGTCGCCGCGCAAAAAAAACTCGCAGTCCGCCGCAATTTGCATCGTCGCCCGGCGCTGGTAGAATTGCGTTCACAATCCAGTTCAGGAGGCATTCGCGATGATCAGCGCCGCCGAAAATGAAATTCTCACCCGCGTCGGTCCTGATGCCCCCATGGGCCGCATGATGCGGCGCTATTGGCAGCCGGTCTGCGCCAGCACGCAATTGCCTTCGCCCGATTGCGCGCCGCTGCGCACACGCGTGCTCGGCGAGAATTACGTTGCGTTTCGCGATACCGCCGGCAAGGTCGGCGTGCTCGATGAGCTCTGCATGCACAGACGCGCCTCGCTGGCGCTGGGGCGCGTGGAGGAGGGCGGCATCCGCTGTCTCTATCACGGCTGGAAATTCGGCGTCGACGGCGAAGTCCAGGAAACGCCCAACCATTGCGACGAGCGGTTCCGCGCCCGCTTCAAAGCGCCGGCCTATCCCGCGCGCGAAGCCGGCGGCATGGTGTGGGCCTATTTTGGACCGAAGGACAAGGAGCCGCCGTTCCAGAAATATGAATTTTTTGACGGACCGAAAGAGAACCTGCTCGTGTTCCGCGTCAACACGCCCGCGAACTATTTGCAGTTGTGGGAAGGCGGCACGGATTCCTCGCACGTTGGCATTCTCCACAGCGCGCTGGCGCAACCCCAGTGGAAGAACAAACCGTCCTTCGTTCCGGATGTCGAGGATTACGCCTCCGTCGCGCTCGCGGTCGGCGACAATGCGCCGATCATCGATATCGAGAACACGCAATATGGTTATCACTACGCGGCGAAACGTCAGGGGCCGACGCTGCCCGACGGCACGCAAACCTACTCCGTGCGCGGCACGGCGATCATCTTCCCGACCTGCCGCGTCATTCCGCTGACGCAATATCAGTTCTTCGTGTTTGAAGTGCCGCAGGACGACGAACGCACCAGCACTTACATCGTCGCGCACGGGCCCAAAGCCTTTGACCGCGGGAAAATGCTGGGCGTGCTGGGCCTTGACAAGCCGCATCTTTGGAACGAGCGGGACTGCGATTACCGCGTTGGGCCGGAGAATCGTTATGGGCAGGACCGCTCGCGCATGAACGAAGTTTGGTCCGGCCTCGGCGGGCTCATCCCGGAAGACGCGAGCATCGGCGCTTCCATGGGGCCGATTGTCGAGCGCCACAAGGAAGTGCTTGTCGCCGCCGACGCGGCTGTCGTGCGCCTGCGCGCGCGATTGCTTGAATCCGTGCGGCGCCATGAGGCGGGCGGCGAACCTTTCGGTCTTTCCATCGAGGATTATTCGAAAGTGCGCAGCCTCGCCGACACGAATATTCCCAAAGACGCGCGCTGGCAGGATTTGCTGCCGAACAACATGGGGCTCGGCGCGAGACAGTCCGAGCCCGCGGAATAAATGGGGGCGCTGCGCGCCGGAGTTTTCAATGTTTGTACGCAATGCCTGGTATGTCGCCGCATGGGCGCACGAAATCACGCGTGCGCCGCTGGCGCGCGCGATTCTCGGCGAGGATGTCGTGCTCTATCGCAGGGATGACGGCGTGGCGGCCGCGCTCGAGGATCGCTGCTGTCATCGCCATCTGCCGCTGTCGTTCGGGACGGTCG
The DNA here is from genome assembly GCA_025363375.1 of Hyphomicrobiales bacterium. GTDB lineage: Bacteria > Pseudomonadota > Alphaproteobacteria > Rhizobiales > Beijerinckiaceae > Terripilifer. The sequence continues at coordinate 8,394 of JANYDZ010000713.1, read as the reverse complement.
TCGGCGACAATCTGCGTTGCGGCTATCACGGCTTTTCGTTCGACGCTTCGGGCGCTTGCGTGGATATTCCGGGCCAAAAGCAAATTCCGCCGCAAGCGCGCGTCAAATCGTTTCCCGTCGTGGAACGCTGGAAATGGATCTGGATTTTCATGGGCGATCCCGCGCTGGCGGACCCCGCGAAAATTCCCGATCTCTGGTGGGCCGATCATCCGGAATGGAAGTTGTCGAGGCCGGCGATGGTTCCGCTCAATTGCGATTACAGGCTGATCGCCGACAATGTGCTTGACGCGACGCATCTTGCCTTCGTTCACGCGACATCCATTGGCGGCGGCGGGTTGACCGAAGTCGAGCCGCTGGTTGAAGTTGACGACAATTGCGTGCGCGTCTCGCGCTGGGTGCTCAACCAGCCGCCGCCGCCGATGTACAAGAAGGCCGGCGGTTTTGACGCCAACGCGGACCGTTGGGCCTTCGTTGAATTCAAGCCGCCGTTTGTCTCGGTCAACTTCGCCGGATGCGTCGATGTGGGCTTCGGCGGGCCGGATGGCGATCTGAAAGCCAGCAAGCGCCGCGTCGAACTTGTCGCAATCAGCCTGCCGACGCCGGCGACGGCGACAAGCTGCAACTACTTTTTCGGCTTTGCCCGGGCGTTCGCGCACGACGATCCTGAAGTCGACCGCATGTTCGGCGAAGTCATGGTCGACGTGTTCCGCGAGGATTTCGTCATCCTCGAAGCCCAGCAGAAATCCATGACGGCGCGTCCCGACGCGCCGCAGGTCGGCACCGTCAACGACCGCGCCTCGTTTCTGGCGCGGCGCATGGTGGATCGGTTGATCGAGGCGGAGCGCGCAAGCTGAGCGCCCTTGTCAGAGCGCTTTTTGGCGCGACGATGTTCCTCGCGGGCTTTCTGCTGTTTCTCGCGCAACCGATGCTGGCGAAATTTATCCTACCCTGGTTTGGCGGCAGCGCCACGACCTGGACCGTGTGCATGCTGTTCTTCCAACTGGCGCTTCTGGCGGGCTATGCATGGGCCCGCGCGGCGACGTCGGCGCCGGCGCTGCGCGCGCAAGCGGTTTTGCAGTTGGTTGTTTTGTGCGCGGCGGCGGTTCTGTTGCCCATCACGCCTTCGGAGGCGCTGAAGCCCGCGGACGCCGATCATCCCGTGGCGCGCATCCTGTCGCTGCTCGTTGTTTGCGTCGGCGCGCCCTACGCCGTTCTGGCGACGACGTCGCCGGTGTTGCAGAGGTGGTTGCATCATCTGGAGCCGCGGGGCCTGACCTCGCGTTTTTTCGCGGTGTCGAATCTCGGTTCCTTTCTGGGCCTGCTGAGCTATCCGTTTGCGTTCGAACCCTTCGTGTCGAGCCCCGTCCAGACGCGGCTCTGGTCGATCGGTTTTTGCGTCTATGGCGTGTTGTTCGCGGTCTGCGCCGTTGCGACGTTGCGCGCGCCGCAAATGCCTGGCGGGCGCAATGTCGCGGCTGGCGCGAACGAGGATCGCGTCGCCGGCTGGATCGTCTGGTCGTCGCTGGGTTCGGTGTTGCTGCTCGCCACGACGAACCAGATTGCGCAATGGTCGGCGGTCGTTCCGTTTTTGTGGGTGTTGCCGCTGGGACTGTATCTCCTGACGTTTGTCGCCGCGTTCGCGCGGCAATCGTTGTATCGGCGGGGTTGGTTTTTCGCGGTTTTTTGCGTGCTTGCGGCGATCGCCCTGGGCGCGGCGCGGCCGACCACTACGGGCGCGCTGCTCGCGCAACTGGCGTTGCAATGCGCGACCATGTTTACGGGCTGCGCGATCTGTCACGCGGAAATGGCGAAGCTGCAACCGCCGGCGCCGCGATTGCCCGTTTTCTATCTCTGGATATCCATCGGCGGGGCGTTGGGCGGGGCTTTCGCGACGCTCGCCGCGCCTTTGATCTTCAGCGATTATTGGGAGCATCAGATTGTTCTGACCGCCGTCGCCGCGCTTGCAGCCTGGAGGCTTGCGCGCGATGACCAAAGCCTGGCCGCGCGCGCATTGGTCCTGGCGGGGTTGGGTGTTTTTGTCGCGGGGCTTGCGGCGTTCGCAAGCGACATCGCGGCGAACCGGTCGCTGGTGGTGGAGCGCGTCCGCAATTTTTACGGCGTCGTCAAAGTGCTTGCGGAGGAAGTGGACGATCCCAATGAGTTCGCCCTGGTGATGCAGCAGGCGGGCGTCGATCAGGGATCGCAGTATCAGTTGGCGGCGCGGCGGCTTGAACCGGCTTGCGCTTATGGCCCGCAAAGCGGCGTCGGACTGGCGCTCGCCGCTCGTCGCAAAGGCGGCGAGGGCGGGCCGCCGACGCCGCTTCGAATCGGCGTTATAGGTCTGGGCGTCGGGATGATCGCGGGGCTTGGCGTTGCCGGGGATTCCATTCGTTTTTATGAAATCAATCCCGCCGTCGTCGATCTCGCGCGCAGGCGTTTCAGCTTTCTTTCGAGCAGCGTGGCCTCGACGCAAGTGGTCCACGGCGACGGGCGTGTTCTTCTGGAGCGCGAGGCGCGCGCGGGACAGAAGCAGAATTTCGACATTCTGATTGTCGACGCTTTTCGCGGGGCTTCTCCGCCCATCCATTTGATGACGCGCGAGGCCTTCGCGATCTATCTTGAACATCTGGCGCCCGACGGCGTGCTCGCGGTGAATTTCGAGGTCGAAATTCTGGAGGCGGCGCCGCTGCATCGAGGCCTCGCGGCGGCATTTGGCCTTGGCGTCAACTGGCTGGAGACGCCGCGCGGGAGGAATTGCGAGCAACCCGTGAGTTGGGCGCTGTACACGTCGGATCAGGCGTTCTGGGCGTCGCCCGCAATCGCCGGGGCGATTTCGTCGTGGCGCGACGGCGCCGATACAAAGCTGTTGTGGCGCGACGCCAGCGGCAACCTCGCGAGCCTCGTCAACTGGCGCAAGCTGTTTTAAGGACGCGGCTTAATTCACGCCTGATCCGGTGTAAGATCCGGCGCTTGCCAGAATGACGCAGCCAGCCAGAGCGGCGATGGCGGCGAGCATGAAAAAAAATTGCGCGGGGCTCATGGTTGCCCAGAACATGCCGAGCCAGCCCGAGAGGAAATTGCCGACAAAACTTGTGGCGAGCCACAGGCCCATCGTGAGCGACAGCAAGCGAACGGGCGCGACGCGCGAGACGAGCGAGAGCGCGGTCGGCGACATGTAGAGTTCAGCGATGGTGAGAATGATGAAATAAACGAACAGCCAGAGCCAATGGGATTTTTCGCCGTCGGCGTGCCATGCCGCCGCGACCATGACGAGATAGGCGAGGGCGACGCCAAAACATCCGATCGCCATTTTGGCCGGCGTTGAAGGTTCGCCCGCGTATTTCGCCTGGCGCCCCCACAGCGCCACGATGAACGGCGTGAATGCGAAGATAAGAAACGGGTTCAGCGCCTGAAACCATGTGGCGGGGACCTCGCCGCGCCAGAAAAAAAGATCGACCGCGCGATCGGTGGAGTCATTTGCCCACAAGGCGATGGTGTTGCCGGACTGCTCATACGCCGCCCAGAACAGGCTGACCGGCAAAAACATGATGAAGATGCCGGCGAGCGCGCGTTTCTCGCGGGGCGCGAGCGGCGGGGGCGGTTCCGCGCGCCGCGCGGGCCTGTCGTCCGGCAACAGGCGCCAGGCGCATAGATAGATGCAGAGGCCGAGCGTCATGCCGACGCCGGCCGAGGCAAAACCGTAATGCCAGCCGACCTCTTCGCCGAGCGTGCCGCAGACGAGCGGGGCCAGAAAGGCGCCGAGGTTCACGCCGACATAAAAAATGGAGAAGGCGCGATCCCGGCGCGTGTCTTCGGGCGCGTACAGGCGGCCCACCTGCGTGGCCATGTTCGGCTTGAAGGCGCCATTGCCGAGGATGAGGAGGGTGAGCGCCAGCAGAAACATCGGCTCGAAGGCCATGGCGAAATGGCCGAGCGCCATCAGCACGGCGCCCGCGATCACCGTGCGCTTGCGGCCGAACCAGCGGTCGGCGATGTAGCCGCCCAGCAGCGGGGTCAGGTATACGAGGCCGGTGTAGAAGCCATAAATCTGGGAAGCCAGAGGCTGGATCTCCAGCGGGCCGAACAGGGACTCAAAACCGTGCTTCAGGGGCTGGAGGCCCCAGACGTTGTCCGCGCGTCCCGCCACCAGCAAGTGGTTGACCATGTAGAGCACAAGCAGGGCGCGCATCCCGTAATAGGAAAAGCGCTCCCACATCTCGGTGGCGAAAAGGAAGCTGAGCGCGCGGGGGTGACCAAAGAGGTCGGACCGGCGGTCGGCGCCTGGCGGCGGATAGGCGGCGGACATGGGTCCCCGGCGGGTTCGAGCGGCGCGCGCCCGTTTGCAACGGCCTCAAGCCTTCGCCTGCCTCAAGCCTTCGCCTTGACCCTTAACCGCTGGCGTACCATCATTGCAAATGAGGGAGCGGGCTGCCGAGAGGCGGCGCGCGGGTTCGTTTTACCAGTCGGCGTTTTGGCCGGATCAGGAGGGAAAAATGCTTCGTTTGTTTTCGGGTTTTGCCGCGGTGTCCGCGCTGGTTGCCGCCTCGAGCGCGCAGGCGCAGGTCAAAATCGGCATGATCGTGTCCTATTCCGGCCAGTTCGCCGATACGGGCATCCAGCTCGACAACGGTTTCAAGCTTTACATGAAGCAGAAGGGCGACACTGTCGCCGGCAAGAAAGTTGAGGTCATCCGCAAGGATGTCGGCGGCATCGCGCCCGATCTCGCCAAACGGCTCGCCCAGGAACTGATCGTGCGCGACAAGGCCGACGTTCTCGGCGGCTTTGAGCTGACCCCGAACGCGCTGGCTGCTGGCGATGTGTCCGCCGAAGCCAAGAAAATGATGGTCGTCATGAACGCGGCGACCTCGATTATCACGACAAAGTCGCCCTATATCGCGCGCACGTCCGTGACGACGCCGATGCTGAACGACGCGCTCGGCACGTGGGCCGCCAAGAGCGGCGGCATCAAAAAGGTCTATACGCTCGTGTCCGACTTCGGCCCGGGCCACGACGCGCTTAACGCCTTCAAGGAAGCCTTTACAGCGGCCGGCGGGCAGATTGTGGGTTCCGCGCTGTTCCCCGTCGCCAACATGGATTTCGGCGCTTTCGTGCAGGCGGCGAAGGACAGCAACCCCGACGCGATCTACATCTGGACGCCCGGCGGCACGCAGCCCGGCGCCATCGGCAAGGCGCTCAACGAGCGCGGCGTCGATACGACGAAGATCAAGATACTCGGTCAGGATGAACTGACCGGCGTATCCGCGCTGAAGAGCATGGGCGATCTCGGCGTCGGCATCATCACCGCCGCCATGTACGACTACAACCTGCAGAACCCGCTCAATCAGGAATTCGTGAAAGCCTACCAGGCCGAATACAACCGCGAGCCCGACATTTTCTCCATGGGCGGTTACGACGGCGCGCAGCTTATCTATAGATCGCTGGAAAAGTCGGGAGGCAAGGCGGACGGCGATTCTTTGATCGCCGCCGCCAAGGGCATGGCGTGGCAGAGCCCGCGCGGCCCCGTGATGATTGATCCGGAGACCCGCGACATCATCCTCGACGTGTATATCCGCAAGGTCGAGAAGGTGAACGGCCAATTGCGCAACGTCGAGTTCGCCAAGATCGAGAAGGTCAAGGATCCCGTGAAGGCGAAAATGGCGAAGTAAACCGCGCCTGTTTGCTGTGATGAAGCGGCGGTCCGCATGATCGGGTCATTTGTCGGGGTCCTCTACGACGGCTTTGCCTATGGCATGCTGTTGTTTCTGCTCTCCGTCGGCCTTTCCGTGACGCTGGGGATGATGAATTTCGTCAACCTCGCGCATTGCGCCTTCGGCATGCTCGGCGGCTTCGTCGCGGTGACGCTGATCAACGATTTGCATTGGCCGTTCCTGGCGACCTTGCCGGCGGCGTTCGTCGCGGCGGCGGCGGCGAGCGTCGTGTTCGAACGCGTGTTGTACCGCCGTCTTTATGGGAAAAGCGATCTCGATCAATGTCTGCTGACGATCGGGATCGTCTTCATGTCGATCGCGTCGGCGGCCTGGCTGTTCGGCACGGTCCAGCAGCCGGTGCAATTGCCCTCGTGGCTGCGTGGTTCCGTTGACATTATGGGGCGCGGCTTCGGCGTCTATCGTTTCTTTCTCATTTGCGTCGCGTTGGCGCTGACGGGCGCGCTGATCGCGATGCTCGAATTCACCAGGTTCGGCGCGCGGGTGCGCGCCGCCGTCGACAATCAACGCATGGCGCGCGGCCTGGGCATCGACGTCGACCGTGTGTTCATGTTGACCTTCGCGCTCGGCAGCGGGCTGGCCGGGCTCGGCGGCGCGCTCGCCATCGACATTACCGGCCTCGACCCTTCGTTCGCGCTGGCCTATCTCGTTTACGTGCTGATTGTCGTCGCCGTCGGCGGGTTGAGCTCGATTGGCGGATCGTTCGTCGCCGCGACTTTGCTCGGCGTCAGCGACACCGCGGGAAAATATTATTTCCCGGAGATCAGTTCGTTCCTCATCTATCTCGTCATGGTTGGCATCCTGATGTGGCGGCCGGCCGGCCTGTTCGGGAAACGTTGAGATGGCGCTGGGCGAAGTGAAATCCGCATCCGTCGATCACATTGCCCGACGCGCGAAATGGCATCCGCTGGAAATCGTCTTCTGGCTGACGACGCCGCTGCCGTTTGTTCTGACGCCCGACTACCTGCAGCTCGCCAGTCAGATCGCGATCACGGCGTTGTTCGCGATCTCGCTTGATCTCATTCTTGGTTATGGCGGACTGGTGTCGCTCGGGCATGCGGCCTTCTTTGGTCTTGGCGCCTATACGGCGGGGCTTTTCTCGAAACATTTCTGGGGCGAGCCGTTCAGCGGCTTGTTGCTCGCCGCGATCGTGGCGGGATTGTTCGGCTATGCGCTCAGTTTCGTCATCGCGACGTTTCGCGGCCTTGCGCTGATCATGATCACCATGGGCATCGGGCAATTGTTGCTGGAGGCCGCCAACAGCCTCGGCTGGTTGACGGGCGGCGCGGACGGGTTGCAGGGCGTCAAGATGTCGCCGCTGTTCAATCGTTTCCGTTTCGATCTCTATGGGGTCACGGCCTACGCCTATTCGCTGACCGCGTTGTTTCTGTGCTTTCTCGTGGCGCGGCGCGTGACAAATTCGCCGTTTGGACTGTCGCTGCGGGGTATTCGCGAAAACTCGACGCGCATGCTGGCGATTGGCGCGCCGAACACGCGGCGCGTGCGCATGATTTTCACCATCGCGGCTGTGATGGCGGGCATCGCCGGCGCGCTGCTGACGCAAACGACCGAAACGGTGTCGCTGGAGACCCTGGGCTTTCAACGCTCGGCGGATTTGCTTGTGATTCTCATTCTGGGCGGCGTCGGACGCCTCTATGGCGGCGTCATAGGCGCCGTCATTTACATGATCGCGCGCGATCAGTTTTCCGGCGTCAATCCGCAATATTGGTATTTCTGGATAGGCATGCTGTTGATCGCCGTTGTTGTGTTTTTGCCCAACGGCATTCTGGGCGGCGCGGCGCGGTTGCTGCCGAAGACTTGGGTGCGCGCATGAACGCGGCGCTTTCCACGCGTGGCCTCAACAAGGCCTTTGGTTCGCTGGTCGTCGCCGGCGACATCGAATTTTCGCTGCCACAGGGAGAGCGTTACGCGCTGATCGGTCCCAATGGCGCGGGCAAGACCACCCTTATCAATCTGATGACCGGCATGCTGAAGCCCGACAGCGGCCAGATTTTTCTGGGGCGGGACGATATTTCGGGACAGGCGCCCGCCGCGCGCGTGCGGCGCGGGCTGGTGCGCACGTTTCAGATCAATTCGCTTTTCCCCAAACTGACGGCGCTCGACGCGGTGACGCTGGCGGTGTGCGAGCGGCGCGGCGAATCCGGCAATTGGTGGCGCGGCCTCAAACATTACGGCGCGGCCATCGACGAAGCTCACGGCATTCTGTCGTCGCTGCGCCTCGCGCAAGTCGCGACAACGCCGACGCATGAACTTGCCTATGGCCGGCAACGCCTGCTTGAAATCGCGCTGGCGTTGGCTACGAAGCCCAAAGTGCTGCTCCTCGACGAGCCCGCCGCGGGCGTGCCGAAAGATGAGAGCGGCGATCTCTTTTCCGCCATCGACGGGCTCTCGCGCGATCTTTCGATTTTGTTTATCGAGCACGACATGAACATCGTGTTCCGCTTTGCCTCGCGCATCATCGTGATGGTCGGCGGGCGTATTCTGCTGGAAGGCGCGCCGGCTGAAATCGCCAGGGATCCGCGCGTCCGCGAAGTCTATCTGGGGAAGGGGCATCATGACTGACGCTTTGCTTTCCCTCAAAGGCCTGCGCGCCGGCTATGGCGAAGCCGTCGTGCTCGACGGGATTTCGTTCGACGTGCCAAAGGGC
>JANYDZ010000699.1 GCA_025363375.1 Hyphomicrobiales bacterium | reverse complement strand
TCCTTGGATTGGCGGAAGGTTTCGAGACCGCGCACGCCGTCATGCTCATGACGAGCCTGCCGGTCTGGGCCGCGTGCGGCTGCGAGCGTATGCCGCTCATCGGCATTCCCGAAATCGTCGAAACCGTCATCGTCTTCGCCGATCCCGACAGGCCCGGGCTTCTGGCGGCGCAAAAATTCCGGGAGCTTCATCCGCATCTAAACGTCGAGATCAGGCAGCCCGACGGGGACGAGGATTACGCGGCAGTCTTTGCCGCCGGGAGCGACGCACGAGCTGTCGTCGAGGCGCTGTAACGCATTTTTCGCATCGTTATGGGGTCCTGCGAGAACCATGCAGGTCCCAACAAAATCGTAAGGCCCAGCGCACGAATTCCGCGTCGATGGGCGTGAACTGATCCGCCTAGCCGTGGTGCGCCTTGTTGTTAGCATCTCGAAATGGTGCGCCAGCCTTCAGTCCAGGTAGCTCAGTAACCTTGCGGAACGGCTCTTCATTGAATGGGCGTTCGCTTCGGTTTCGTACATTGGCAATGTTCCCGAGGAGATCATTTAGAGTCGGCTCTTTCAGGACCGAGGGATCGGACACAAGCAGATTCCAGAGCTTGATCTCGATACGGACCCGGACGGGGTGAACGAACGCCCGTGCAAGCGCAACATCATTCACATCGGTCTTCTGCGAGAAGCTCGCAGCGCAGCTGCGCTTTATCGGCGACGGGCGCAAGACTCACAGTACATTTCGATGTCGAGATCGCCGAAAACTCCCACACCTCGGTGCGGTGGCCCTGGGCGGCGGTCGTGTGAGCGGAAACGAATGCCTCAATAGCGAGGATGAATGCGAAAGAAACCGGCCCGCTCTGTCCAATTGATTACGTACTTGTGATCCCCGGTTGAATTGCGTTGCCGTGCGAGCTGGTTCAATATCCTCTGATCGGGAAAAGGACCGACGATACGGAGCATCGATCGTGACGGCGGCGGTGGGCATTGTTTGCAAGGCTCCGCGCGCCGGCGCCAGCAAGACACGGCTGTCTCCGTTGGTCGGGGCGGAACTCGCCACGGAATTGTCGCGCTGCTTCATCACCGACATCGCCGCCACGATCGAAGCCTTGCCGCCCGACATTGCGAGCAGAGGCTACGCGGTCTTCGCGCCGGCCGACGCCGAAGCGGAAATACGCGCGCTATTGCCCGAAGGTTTTGGCGCTATATGTCAACATCACGCCGCGTTCGGCGAAGTTTTGTCGCGAGCCAACAGCGCGTTGCTCGCCGCCGGCCATGACTGCGTGCTCTTGGTGAACAGCGACAGTCCAACGTTACCGTCGTCGATGCTCATCGACGCAATCGGGCGCCTGCGCAAGGATGGCGACAGGTGCGTCCTCGGGCCGGCGATCGACGGTGGTTATTATTTAATCGGATTGAAGGCGCCCCACCGGCGCATTTTCGAAGACATCGAATGGAGCACTTCACGCGTTCGCGAGCAGTCGCTTGAACGCGCGGTCGAGATCGGGCTCCCGGTGGAAACGCTTCCGCTCTGGTACGACGTTGACGACGTTGAGAGTTTCGGATGGCTAAAGTCTGAACTGGCTGGACTGCCGCCGCCATTTCTCGACCGCCCGGGCAATTCACCGAATGCAACGCGCGCGCTGTTCGACACAATGCTCTCCGCGCGCGCTGACGCGAACGTCGAGCGTCGCTCGTGACGCCCGGAGGCGGCGCGCGCCACTTCGCGATGGTCGTCGCCATGGCCGTCTGCGTCGGATTATACCTGATTGAAGTGCGCGCGTTGACCTACAGCGACAACGTCTTCATTGGAGTCTCGACGTTACACGCGGTCGTTTCGCTAATAGCCTTGCGGTTGGCGGTAGGCGCTCCAGGCCAGGCCATGTTGCTCATCGTTGTCCTCGGCGCTCTGACTTTTCGCGCAATCATGCTCCTTGAACCACCGCTGCTGTCGATAGACGTCTATCGCTATGTGTGGGACGGCCGCCTCGTCAACGCCGGGCTCAACCCGTTCCTGCATGTGCCGGCGGAACCCGCGCTGGCCTGGCTTCGGGATGACGCGGTCTATCCGCTCATCGGCAAGCAAGATTACGCGGTCACGATCTATCCTCCATTCGCGCAAGCGCTGTTCGCGCTCGCCGTGCGCGTTTGGGACAGCGTCTATTCAATCAAACTCATGTTGTTGCTCTTCGAGGCAGGCGGCGTCGTCGCGATGTGGCGAATTCTGAAGCGTTTCAACCGCCAGCCTCTGAGTATTTGCGCGTATCTCTGGCATCCAGCGCCGGTATGGGAGATTGCCAACAACGCGCACGTGGACGTGGCGATGATGACGTTGCTGCTCGTCGGCTTCGCCTGGGGGAATCCGTTTCGGCGGCCGCTGTTCAGCGGTTTCTTCGTCGCGCTGAGCGCGCTGGTCAAGCCTTACGCGCTGCTGTGGTCGCCAGCGATCTGGCGGCCTTTCGACGTCAAGCAGCCATTGTTCGTCATCTGCGTGATTTTCCTCGGCTATCTCCCATTCGCATCGGCCGGATGGGGGGTGTTCGGGTTTTTCGGAACCTATCTGGAGGAACAGGGCATCGTTTCCGGCAAAGGCTTCTATCCTGTCGACTGGATCGCGCGTCATGGCGGGCCGTCCTGGACGAAGTGGGCCTATCTTGGATTTTCGGGCTTTGCTCTGGCCGCGCTGGCGGCGACCGGGCTCGCGCGACGGACTCGCGACGATTGGGCGCGGATCGCGGAAGCGGGCGTCCTGTCGGTCACGTTCTTGTTTCTTTTGACGCCTGTCTATCCATGGTACTATCTGCTGGCGGCGGCTTTTTTGCCGTTGTGCGGTTCGTGGACTGCGTTCGCGATGATGACCACGGGATTTTGGCTTTACACCCGTAATGACGACGCATTCGAATTCCATGCCCGCTGGGGCGCCGCCTATCTCGTCGTCTGCGCCGCGTTGGCCATCGACGGGTGGCGCGTCTATCGATTTGCCTCGAAAAATGGGCCGCAACCATGACCGCCGCCACAATATCCGATCCCGCGATCATCGATCCACGACGCTACCACGAAGCTGCGGAATCGACGCGGCAACGTTCCGCGAAACGGTTGCCGGTTTGCCTGTATCTCGAGACGACGAACCGCTGCAATCTGCTTTGCACGACCTGTCCGCGCACCTACGAAGAACTCGAGCCGCCGGCGGATATGCCGTGGTCATTGTTCACGAAAATAGTCGATCAAATTCCCGACCTGGGGCGCGCGGTGCTGCACGGCGTGGGAGAACCGATGCTGGTCCGCAACCTCCCGCGCATGGTTCGATATTTGAAGGATCGCGGTGTCTACGTGCTGTTTAATACAAATGGCACGGTTCTGAATGACAGGAATGGCCGGGCCTTGATTGACGCGGGCCTCGACGAGTTGAGGGTCTCGCTCGATGCTTCCAACAGGCGTTCCTACATCGCCGTGCGGGGCAAGGACTATTTCGACAAAATCCTGAAAAACGTGCGGCGGTTTCGCGAGATGCAGGAACGCGAGGGGCACGAGCTTCCGCGCGTCTCCGCCTGGCTGACGGGATTGCGGGAAACATTGCCGGAGTTGCCGGAATTCGTTCGCGTCGCGCACGACATCGGCGTCCGCGAAGTCTATCTGCAGCGCGTGGTTTTCTTCGAGAAGGACGCGATCGGGCTGGCGCGGCCGGATCAGGCCCTGTTCGACAGGATGGAAGCGGAAGACGCGCATTATTTGCGCGACGCGGAACAACTGGCTCAAAACTTCGGCATGACTTTCTCGGCGTCGGGCGCCGCCTCGGAGCCAGGGACCAGCCTCGAACGCAAGGCGGACTCGAACCCATGGTCGCTCTGCCGGCGTCCATGGACGGTGATGTACATCACCGCCAACGGGCGCGCGCTTCCCTGTTGCATCGCGCCGTTTTCGCAGCGTGGCTATGAGAATTACACCCTCGGCGACGCGACGCAGGATACGCTACGTGACATCTGGAATGGCGAGAGTTACCAGAATTTCCGCGAAGCCCTGCTTTCCGACAAGCCTCCGGACGCTTGCGCGAGCTGCGGCTTGCGCTGGAGCCTCTAGGGCATGCGGATTGGCCCGCATGAAGCGATCGTCGCCGCCGTGATCCCGGCGTTCAACGAGGAAGCGGCCATCGGTTCCGTGGTGCGCGAAGCGCTCGCGGAAGGCGTTGATGAAATTCTGGTGGTGGATGGCGGGTCCGGGGACGAAACCGTCTCGCGCGCGCGCGCGGCGGGCGCGCGCGTGATCGTCGAGCCTCGCCGCGGTTATGGCCAGGCCTGCGCGACAGGCGCGTCGTCCGCTCGTGTGGACGCCGATATCCTTGTGTTTCTGGACGGCGACGGCTCCGACGTCGTCTCCTTCATGCACGCGATCGTCGGCCCCGTCCTCGCGGACGAAGCGGATTTCGTCATGGGGTCGCGCCTGCGCGGCGATCGGGAAGCCGGCGCGATGACCTATCCGCAAATCGTCGCCGGATGGATTTCAGGGGCGCTCATCCGCGCGCGCTACGGGGCGCGCTTCACCGATATGTCGCCGTTTCGCGCGTTGCGGCGCGACACGCTCGAGGCGCTCGCGATGCGCGAAACGACGTTTGGCTGGAATCTCGAAATGCAGATGCGGGTCGCCGCGCTCGGGCTTCGCATCCTGGAAATTCCGGTCGGCTGCCGCCGCCGGCGCGGCGGCGTGTCGAAAGTCTCGGGAAACGCGGCGGCGATATTGCCCGCGATTTGGTCAATCGCCTGCGCCTTTGTTCGACTGGCGCGAACGCTGCCGCGTTCGAAGCCTCGCCCCTAACCGGCGAGGCGTATTAATTTGCCGAGGCCCCTGCCGTCGCGGACCATCGCGACGTGACGCCTGGCCCACGCGTCCGCGCCCAGCGATCGACCCGCGGCAAACGCGATGAACAGGACGTGCAGAGCGGCGAGAAAGATGTACGTCCATGACCATTCCGCCGGATCATTGCCGCGATTGTTATAGATTCCAAGCCATAGATTCAGGTTGAGCAGGATGGCGCCGAGACTGGCGAGCCGCACGCAAAAGCCGGTTATCAATGAGCAGGCGAAACCGAATTCGCAGAAGAAAATTATTGGGTTGAAGATCGAGAAATTTGGCAGAATCACGTTCTGCACGAAGTCGCGATGGATGGCGTAGGCGGCGCGTCCGGCCATCTGCCCGGTCCAGTAATGCAAGCCGTTGTCGTCGGAAAACGGCAGCTTCCACAGCATGCCTTCGAACCACATGAATCCGATGAGGACGCGAACTAACCACAGGGTGACGTGCCGGGAATCGCGCTGATCCCGATCTTCGCGCCAATTCATAATGAACAGCGCGACGCTGGCGGCGGTGACGGCGTACAGGATGAAAAGCAGCGGATATTTCCAGCCGCCAATCGAGTTGAAATCATTCGACCTGCCCGTGAGAAAGTTGAGAATGTCGGTGACCGGATCCATGGACGGGCTCCCCTTCTGTGTGGCCGCGGGTAAAGCGCGCGACAGCCTGCGCGTTGTCTTCCACATCGACAGGGAAGACAAAATCCAATGATTCCATGACGGTGATCGGCTCGAGCTCGTCCGACCGCGGTTGAATGCGGCCAATAATAGCCGCGCTCGCGTATCCCGCCAGCCGCAGTGCCCGAACACAGGCCGCGGCTCGCGCGACGGGCACGCTCGCCAACAGGCCGCCGGCGGTCTGCGGGTCGAAAAGCAATGGGTAAAGCGGTGCCCGCGATGCTGCGTCGAGGTTGCGGATGGCGCGCCGTAAGCGCACGTTCTCAGGTTGAAGCGACGAAAATATGCCTGCGGCGAGCGTTTCGCGAGCCCCTTCGAGCATCGGGATCGCGCCGAGCGCGAGCGTCGCGTCGACGTTGCTCGCGCGGGTCATCTCGACGAGATGTCCCAGCAATCCAAAGCCAGTCAGGTCGGTCGCCGCGTGGGCGCCGTGCGCCGCGATGATTTTCGCGGCCAAGCCGTTCGACTGGATCATGTGATCGAGGGCGGCGAACGTCCAGCGCGCCTTCGATTTGCCGCGCATGTCGGCGGCCAGCAGCGTTCCGGTTCCGACAGGCTTGGTCAGAACAAGCGCGTCGCCGGGAACCATGCCGCTCTTGCGCAACGCGGCCTCGCGCGCCACCAGCCCATTCACCGCGAATCCGAGCGATAATTCCGCGCCTTCGCTCGTGTGACCCCCCGCGAGCGCGCATCCGGCTTCGACGAGGACCTCGTTTGCTCCGGTCATCATCGCGGACAGGTCCGCCTCGACTTGCCTTTCCAGGCCGTAGGGAACCGTCGCGATCGCCAGCGCCGTTTGCGGTTCGGCCCCCATCGCGAAGAGGTCGCCCAGCGCGTGATTGGCCGCGATCTTTCCAAAGACATAGGGGTCGTCGACAATGGCGCGAAAATAATCGACGCTGTGCACCGAAAGCCGCTCGCCCCCGGTGTCCACGATCGCCGCGTCGTCCGGGGCGTCGAGGCCGACGACGACGTCGGCGCGCCTGAGCGGCTCCAGGCGACCCAGCGCGCGCGACAGGACGCTCGCGCCAACCTTCGCGCCGCATCCCCCGCACCGCATCGCGATGGCCGAGATGGCGGCCACCGCGCTTTTGTCCGCCAGAGGAGAGGCCATGGTTGGCGCCGTTGGCATCTCCGGCAATGCGTTGTACTTCGCCATGAATCGTCGATCGATGGAATTCTTCCAGCGCCAGACCCACCGGCCGGAGAAGGTGAAACCGTTGCGCGTTCCGACGGCGTGTCCATCGGCAGTCGAAACAAGATACAAAACCTCGCGTTGCGGCGCGAAGGCGCGCGGCCGGGCGCCGGTGAGTACGGCGCGAATGTTGGCGGCGAGCACCGGTCCCGCGCGCACGGCGTAAACGCCCGACCTGGGCAAAGGGCGTGGGCCGAAAGCCGCGGTGTCGCCAGCCGCGAAAACGGCGTCGTGGCCAAGCGCGCGCAGCGATTCGTCGACGCGGATAAAGCCGCGCTCGTCGAGCGCGAGGCCTGTTTCCCCGAGCCACGAGGCGGCGGTCGCTTCGGTTGTCCAGAGCACGTGGTCGGCGGCGATCGATTCGCCCCCGGTCACGCGCAGCAATCCACCATCGAGGCTACTAACACGCGCGCTGGCTCGAACGGCGACGCCGCGCGCGGCGAGCACGGACTCGAACAATGCCCGGAATTTCGCGGGAAACGCCGGAAGAATGTGAGCCGCCCCGGTGACAAGCAGAAACGACAACGCGGCAGGATCGCCGCCGGCGCCCGCGACATCGCGGCGCAGTCTCCGTTCGACCGCGAGGATGAGTTCGACACCCGCGGCGCCGGCGCCAACGAGCGCCACGCGCGCCTTGCCGCGCGCCTCGATCACCGCGCGGCGCATCGCCTCGAAGCGAGGCAGAAATCCGTCGATCGGCTTGACGGGTATTGCCGCGCCTTCGGCGCCCGGCACCGAGGACGTGTTCGGGCGCGACCCGATGTCCAGCGACAGGACGTCGTAGGGTACGGGCGGCCGGTCGCGGCAGACAATGTGCCGATTTTCAAGATCGAGGCCAATTGCTTCCGCACGGTACAACCGGGCCCGCGCGAAGCGGGCCAGTGGTCCCGCGTCGATGTGCGCTTCATCGAACGTGTAGTGTCCCGCCACGAGGCCCGGCAGCATGCCGGAATAGGGCGTATCGACTTCGCGCGTGATCAGCGTCAGGCGGACGCCCGGAAGCGGATTCATGCCGAACATTTTCAGCACGGCGACATGCGCGTGCCCGGCCCCGACGAGCACAACATCCTTGATGACGGGAGCGCTCAGGACTTGCAACCAACAGGCTCCTTGTTGAAAACCGGAACCAATTTCTCGACCGACAGGCGCGAAGGCAGCCCCCCGATGCGCAGCGCCGCGCGCATCTTTCGGGAAACAATATCGACACCGATGGATAGCGCCGCCACCGCGAAAATTAGCACAACGGCGACATCCAGCTTCAGCTCGGAAATGGCCGCGTCGACGTAAAATCCCAGCGTCGTCACTCCAAGAATGCCGAAGATCGCGCTCTCGCGCAAAATGATCTCCCAGCGATATAGAATATACGCGAGAAACTGGCCATAGAGCCGAGGCGTGGTTTCGAAGATGTAGAGATCAAGCGCCCGGCGCGGCGCGTCCGGTCGATAGTCCAGCGCGTCGGCGTGACGGCCCATGAGATACGCGACGATCGCGCCATTGTGCAGCGACAGGGCGATGATCGCCGGCAGCATCGAGGGGCCAAGCGTCTGCAACAACACGTAGGCCAGCATGTATTCCGGCGTCGATCTTACGATCACGAGGAGCGCCCGGCCCATGGGCCTGCCGAAGGCGCCGGCAAACCGGCGGCAAATCAACGGATATAGGACCAGCGAGAGAACCGCCATCGCGACCAGCGCGATTTGCGAGACGATCAGCGTGCGCATCGCGCCCGGAGCGATCTGGAATTCGACGATGCGCCAGAGCCATCCAGCGAGCGCGGCCCACGTGTCCCGGCTCAGCGGATCCGCGTTTCTAAAGGGCGCTGGCACGATGTCGTGTCCGAAAAAGCGCGCGAGGTTGGCCAGTGCAGAACCGCCCGTCAGACCCTCCGGGAGCACGACCAAGCTCGTGACGATCAGAAACGGAAAGAGCACGCGACGCGCCCACAAACGGCGCGTCGCGATCAAGCCATAGAACGTCAGAAGCAGCGCGCCCGCGGCGGCGTAATTCCCTTGCCTGAAATAGCTGTCGAGATTGAACCCGATCGTCGGAAGTCCAATGAAACCCAGAACCAGGGTCGAACGCAGGCCGCATTCGAGTCGATAAAGCGCGTAATCGCCGAATGGACCCGCGAGTTGCGGCAGCCGGGCGAAGAGAAAAACCGAAGCCGCCGATGCCCCCGCCGGCAGCACGCGTTCCGCGGCGCGGTCGGATTCCTCGATCATTTCGGCGTAAACCTTCGCAAATATTCCGGCGTAGGGAAGCGCGATCGCCAGCACTCCCGTCACGGGCGACAGACCGAACACCTGCATCAACAGCAACGCCCAGAAGAGTTCGTGGATGGAACGCACGAACGCGCAGAACAGTCGCACCAACCGGGAGCGGGCAAACACGAACGACAGGAAAAAGCCGCCGCCGCCGCCCAGACCAACGCCAAGGACCGCGAACGCGATGGTGTTGACGAGCGCGCGTCCATCGATTGCAAGAAAATTGGGTCGCGTGAATCCCGCGAACAAGCGGCCCAGTTCCGCGCCGGGTTCCAGCACTGAGATCTTCAGGTCGGCGAATGGAAGCGCCATCGCCGCGACACCGAGAAACAGCCAGCTCGCGCGCTTGTAGCCGATCATCGGCGGTACGAGGCGGCGATGTTTCATCGCGCGCCTACGTCGTAATACATCGCCAGATCGGCGGCGCGGACGCCGGACGAAGGGACATCGAGGGCCACGCGCCCCGCGTGCAGCATGACGATCCTCGTCGAATGGGCGAGCGCGAGCGGAACGTCGTGCATCGCCAGCACCAAGGTCCGCGCACGCTCCTTCAGACAGCACAGAAGGCTTTCGCCCTGTAGCCTGTCGAGCGCCGAGACGGGCTCGTCGCCGACGATGATTGGGCGCGCGTTGTAGATTGCGCGTGCGATCGACGTTCGTTGCTGTTGTCCGCCGGACAGCGATCCGGCGGGGTCAAACATTTTTTCGCGCAGTCCCAGGAGGTCCAAAATCCGTCCGATATCCTCTTTTTCGCGGGTCCCCGGACAGAGCAGCGTTCGCAAATTGAACAGGGTTGAATGGCGCTCTAGTTGTCCCATGAACACATTGTGGAACACGCTGAGGGCGCCCACCAGCGAGGCGGCTTGCGGAACCAGCGCCGCGTCCGGCCTGCAACACCCGTAAATGTAATTCAGCAGCGTGGACTTTCCCGCGCCGGACCTGCCAAGAATCGCGACGCGCTCTCCCGGCGCGATCGTCATTTTCACGTCCCGAAGGACGGTTCGTCCGCGGTAACCAAGGGCGCTTTCCGCGATGGTTATGGCGTCATGCATCCGCTTCAGTTCAAAAGTCCCGAGGATTTCGCCACCGATTGAATCGGCGCGTAATCCTCGTCTTTCGCGGAAATGAATTTCGATCTTCCAAACTGTTCGAGAATCGATTTGTCGGTGATCCCGATGACAGCCGCCGCGAGTTTCTCTGAAAATCCCGCGCCGTAAATCGCGTCGACGTCGCCGCGGAGCGTCCAGTGGTAATCGGGAAATGGCGGGCTTTCCCAAACGACCGATACTTTCGCGTCGTCAATTTTGCCCGCCTTGCGATCGAGATCCCAGACCGAGTAGTCGAGGACGCCCAGATCATACGCGCCCGATTGCACAACCTGGATTGTTCGCGAGTGATCGCCGGAAAAGCCAACGCGCGAGAAAATTTCCTCGGGCGATTTTCCGCCAAACGCCTGGCGCAGGAAATATTCCGGCATGACCCGGCCCGATGTCGAAGTGCGCGCGCCAAAACTGAACGTCTTCCCCGCGATCCCCCGTGGCAACTCCGGCGACGGCTTGAGGCCCGCGGACGCGTTGGCGATCATGTAGCTCCTGAATTGAACGTCCTCCGCGCCCTGGGCGATGGCGCGCGCGCCCGGAAGAGCCGCGCGCGCTTGCACGCCGGTTACGCCGCCAAACCACGCGAGTTGTACCTGGCCGTTGACGAAGGCCGTAACCGCCGCAGGATAGCTTTTAACCGGGATGTATTTGACCTTCACGCCGAGTTTGTCTTCGAGATATTGCCCGACGCGACTGAACCGTTCGACGAGGCGTGTCTCGTCCTGATCAGGAATCGCGGTGAAAACAAATGTCGGAGTGTCCGCCGCTCGCGTCGCCGATGACACAGTCAATAAGCAGATGGCGAGGAACACTGAGTGTTTCATGACATGCCTCGATCTCTGGAGCTGAGCGCCTTGACACGGTAGCCGACAACGCGGGTCACTCGCCAGTCAATAAAGCGTGAGACAATCGTCAGAGCTTGGCGCATATCGCGATGTGCGCCACCGCCTCGAGCGAAACCTCAGCGACGCCCTGATCCGCCTCCAGTCGGGCGACGAACGCCTCGATCACGGCGCGCCTGTTGTCGCCAAGTCCCTCGAGCATCGAGGCGAGACCCGGCGCGAACGCGAGCCGCTCGCCAAGCCATTTCGCGCTGGAGGCGCGCTGCGCGCCCTCGGCGACGACGATGGTCTCGACACAAAAGCCCGCGCCCTCGAGGAGCGCCGCGAACATCGCGGGGTCGCAGTAGCGCAATTGCGCCGGCAGCGCGATCGACGCGGGGAGGGGGCCGCGTATGGAAACAATCGCTTCACGCATACGTGACGCCAGTTGATAGCGGTGCGGCTGGGTCCATGTGACGATCGCCGCGCGGCCGCCAATTCCGAGGACCCGGCGCAATTCCGCCGCGGCGCGCGCCGCGTCCGGAAGCAGCACCAACCCGAAAACCGAGAGGCCGAGATTGAAAACGCCATCGGCGAAGGCAAGGGCATTGGCGTCCATCTGCACGGCGTCAATGCCCGTCGGGCCAGTTGTTTGCGTCCGTTCCGCGATGCGCGCGACCATGTTGCGCGAGGCGTCGATCGCGGTGACGCGCGCGCCGCGTCGCGCGGCTTCGAGCGAAGCGCCCCCCGCGCCCGCGCCGACATCGATCAATCGGGCGCCATCCAGCGTCCCGAGCAGCGATAGCGCCGACGCGGCGAACTGGTTGGTCAATGGTTCGAAGGCCTCTTCGTAGAGGGCGACGTATTCGTCCCAGAATTCCGGCCGCTGGTCCGGCTGCAAGCTCACGGAAGCGTTCATTGACAGAGATAAGCAAATGGCATTGCCTGTGACAAGCGGCGAATGCAAGCCGAGGGGTAATTCATGATTATCGACGCAGCTTCGCGGGAACAGATCCCGCACAAAGGCTTCGCCATCGGACTGGGCCTCACGAACGAATGCAACCTCGCATGTTCGTTTTGCTACCGCGACCCCGCCCGCACGGACCGACTGACGCTCGCGGAAGTCAAGGCGTTTATGAACCGCGTGTCTGTTCGGTCGGTCAATCTCGGCACCGGCGAAAACGGCATGCACCCGGACTTCAAGGCGATGCTGGCCTGGTTCCGCACGTTGCCAATCAAATTGTCCATCACCTCTAACGGTCATTCCATCGCGGTACTCGATAACGACGACGCGCGCGCCTTTTCGGAAGTGGAATTCTCGCTCGACTATCCAACGCGCTCCGAACAGGATGCGCAGCGCGGCGCGGGGAACTGGGATCTTGTTCACGAACAGGCGGCCCGGTGCCGGCGCCTCGGCATCACGGTGACTATCATCGCGGTGATGATGAAATCGAATTTCGATCGACTGGCGCAAATCGCCAGCGCCGCCAGCGCTTTCGACGCGCCGCTGCGGATAAACGTCTATCAGTCGGTGCGCAGCGATCTTTACGCCCTGAGTTACGACGAATACTGGACCGGGTTCGAAGCACTGTTCGACGCCACCGACGTCATCGCCATCGGCGAACCGCTGGTGCGCGCGATGGCGGGTTTGCCGCCGCGCGCGGGCGGTTGTGGCGCGTCCACGGTGCGGGTAACGCCACGCGGAACCGTGCAGCCATGCGTCTATTGGCCGGGCGGCGGCGAGCCAATGTCCGTTCTTCTCGAGGCGGGCGACGCAATCACGCAAACATCGGCGTTCGAAGCCGCGCGATCGGTTCCCGATCCATGCAAGCCTTGCGCGTTCGTTGAAACTTGCCTCGGAGGATGTTCTGGCCGCAGACGCTTGCGGGACGCGCTGGCGGAACCTGACCCGTATTGTCCGATCCAGCGCGGCGAGACGCGACGACTGCGGTTCCAAGCCGCGCCCGGTCGCGACCTCGCCAAGCTCGAGAGCGCCTGCACGACAATCGTCGTCGCCCGTCAGGCGAATTTGTCGATGTGATGGGCATCGATCGACACGGCGGGCGGCGGAGCGAGCCCATCACAGCGCGGGCGCGCGGTGTCGCACGGCATCCTCGCTTGTTCGCCATCGCGCCCAGGCGCGGGCCGTCGCCGTTGCGATCCCGAGCGACGCCGTGACCCCGTCGAGGTCGCCCTTCTCGAAATCCCGCTCCGCCTGTGCCATGGCGTTGGTGACGTGAGCATAGCAGACGACATCCTTGCCGCGCGCGCGTGCGAAGGCGTAGAGGGCGGCGGCTTCCATCTCGACCGCGAGGATTCCGCGCGCACGCGCCGCTGCGACGGCGTCGGCGGTTTCCCGATAGGGAGCGTCGGTCGTCCAGCTCGCGCCGGTGTGGACCAATGTGGAGTCGGGAGCGCGAAGTTCCGCTTCGATGGCTCGAATCAACGACGGGTTGGGCGCGGGCGCGAAGTCCGAGACTGGCAGATAATGGTAGCTTGTTCCCTCGTCGCGCAGCGCGCGATCGATGAGAACGAAATAAGGTGGCGCGCCGCAGTCGACGATCTGACCCGCCGAGGTGATGCTGACGAGGAGTTGACAGCCAGACGCGAACAACTGCTCGGCCACAAGAACGGCGAACGGGGCGCCGACGACGCCGCCGATCAACCCCGCGAGGCCATAACCGGCGAGGTCGAAGGTAAATAGCTTGCTATGGTAGCAGGCCCATCCCGCGTGCGGCTTCGCCCCCGCCACAGAGACGAGGTGACGCACGATGTCGTCGTCGGGATCGAGAAAACAGAGGGACGGCACATTTTCGGAACTCAGCGCTTTTTGCCGCCGCGATTCGCGCAACAGGTTTTCGGCGCGGAATATGGATTCCTCAGTGTAGCTTTTGTGCATGAACAATGGGCACTTTGCGACATCCGCAGTCTTGCTGTCACGATTCATTTCGTACCCGTCTCCACACGATGACTCAACCGGTTCCAGAGGTTTGACCGTCCTGGATTACCGCGTCAAACGTCGGCCCGTGCGCTGTAACGCCCTGGCCATTGCCGAAGCGCTGAAACCCGACACCCGAAGCGTCCCGGCCGCGTAACCTGGTTCGGGATTGCGCGGGCAGGATGGAACGGAACCGGGGCGGCTGCGGCAGGCACCGCCCCGATAGCGCCCTGGCCGGCGGCGTGTCGGGCGATGTCACACAAAAGGTTCACGCGTGGCGGATTTCATTCGCAAGCGGCCCGGCGAACCGCGTCTTGCAAGAACGGATCCCGCGGCACACGCTCATTGGTCGCCAGCATCCTGCCGAACATATTCCAACGCCCTTCGTCGTGATCCCCAGCCGCCGATCGAAGTCGGCGATCAGCCAGTTATAATGCGTCTGCCGGCCCTCCAGCCGCATCTTCCGTGCCCCGCGGCGCGCACCTGCGCATTGTTCCGGGCCACGCGCCACCTCATTGCGCCGCTTCAGACAGCAACGCTGCTCGCCGGCTAACGCTCGCGCGTGATTTCGCTCAGGTCTTCTTCTCCATCTCCGCCAGCCGCGTCAGCTGCCGAACGAGATCTTCCGGCGCCATGCGTCCGACAGGTCCGCTGGCGTAGAGCGAATGTAGCACCTTGCCGTCGGCGTCGATCAGAAATTCCGCTGGCTGCAAGATGGCGCGTTGCTCGCCCCACCAGGCGCCGATAGTCAGGGCATCCTGCCGCGTCATCCCGAATGCCACAGGAAATTCGAGGTTCCGCGCGATCCTGAGCGCATGCTCCTCGTCATCGACGCTGCCCGCGACGATTGTTGCCCCGAGCGCCTCGAGCGCCGGTTTGTGCTTCTGCATTCCGTCCAACTGACGGATGCAGTAGGGTCACCAATGGCCGCGATAAAAAATCGCGATCAGATATTTCGAGTCCAGACTCGGGGGAATATTGAAAGTCTCGCCGCCGATGAGCTTCAGCGTCAAGTCAGGAAAGGCGTCGCCGGTGTAAAGCATCGCGGACATCCTTACATCTCCCGATGTGTCGTGTGCGAATGTGACCGCTGCCCCGGAAAAAAGCAAGTCCGGACCAGGCAACATCCTGAATGTGTTTCACGAACGTCCAAGCGCTTCCCGGAACCTGGCCTCCACCTCGACGCGCAGGGGCGACGAATGTGTTCGGTAACTATCGAAAGCTGGCGGCGGAATGTGGTCAAGAATCGCGACCTTGAAACTCTCACGCGCCTTGCAGCGTTCGAACCAGCCCGAGACGCGAGGAAAATGATCGCGCCAAAGGCCCGCGCATTCCAGCATCTCCAGCCGATAGAAAAATGAAATCAGACCGATGTCCGCGAGCGCGAACTGCGTGCTGGTAAGCCAGGGGCCATCGGCGAGCGCCTTCTCCATGTCCCGGAAGAGTTTGGCGAAGTGCGCCAGCGCCTCGTCGACGAAGCGGGATGCAACGCCGTGCTCCATGATTTCGGCCCACTTCGCGCGTTTCGCGAGGTCGGGAATTTTCTCGTAGCGTTTTTTTCGCTCTTCCGGCGGCTTTTGCAGCAATTCCGCGCGAAACAGGATGGAGGCCGTCATTGTATTGATGGCGTCATGAATCGTGTCCTCGCGTTTCGTCCACAATCGCACGCGGGCCAGCCCATAGGGATCAGAGGGACGCAGCGGCGGCTGCGGAAACGCGTCATCCAGGTATTCGTTGATGACGGTCGATTCGATCAAGACCCTGCCATCGTGGACAATCGTGGGTACGACGGCGTTTGTGTCAACGGCGGAGCAAAAATGTGCCAGATGGCGGCGTAAAAGTGTACCAGTCCGGTTGAGAGAAAGGGGCCCTGAAGCCCCGGTGAGTTGTCTTGCCGCGCGCATAGAGCCGCGCGGAGCGTAGCGTAGCGCGGTGTGCCTGGCACGAACACAGGATTGGAGGTGGAAGTCCTTCGCGGGGCGAGTTGGTAGCAACCGCGAGCCGGAGGCAACTGCGTCGTCGCGAGGCGTCGTGGGGAAGAAGCCCGAGGCGAACCGCAGCACCGAACGAAAGTGAACTCCTGTGCAAGCCGGACCGGCCGGGTCAGCGTATCGGGAAACGCGACGCCCTAAATCCAATCGAGGCCGGGGTGGTAATGGGAGCGGGGGCGGCGGGACATTCTGTGTTTTTACCCAGGGAGGTCCGCGTGGGTCCGCGTGAGCGGTAGACCCGAAGGAGGCGACGACGACGGGACGATGTCCACGCGGAAGTCGGATCTCCTCGTAGTAGCGTTGAAGCCGGCGAAAGCCGGTCGAGCAAAGGGGGAGATGGATTGAAAAAGACGGGACCACGGCAATTGACTCTCGTGTTCGCCGACAGCCCTTCGGGGGGCGGGACGGCCAAGCTGGCGGACGCATCCGTTCGGCGAAGCCCACTGCTGCAAATAGCGGGACGCAAGAAGACGACAGGCCCCGGCGCCGGCGTGGCCGACGCAAGTCGGCTGCTCGAATGGGTGGCGTGCGAAGCCAATCTGGCGAGCGCGCTGCTGAACGTGGTTCGCAACAAGGGAGCACCTGGATTGGACGGACAGACGGTCGAGATGGCGCAAGCGAAAGCCGCGTCGATCATCGTCCGGCTGCGCCGTGACTTGCTTGAGGAAAGCTATCGGCCCGGCGAGGTTCGCCGCGTCTGGCTGCCAAAGCCCGGCGGCGGGCGGCGGGGGCTCGGCATTCCCAATGTCGTGGACCGAATGGTTCAACAGGCGGTTCTGCAAGTGCTGGAACCGATCTTCGAGCCGCTCTTCCACGACAGCAATCACGGGTTCCGCCCGAAACGCGGGGCTCACACCGCCATCGCGGAGGCAAAGGCCTACCTGACCGACGGCTATCGAAGGGTTGTCGATATTGACCTCGCTCAATTTTTTGACCGGGTTCATCATCAACGCCTTTTGGCCCGTCTCGCGCAACGCGTGAGCGATCCAAGGATAGTCAGGTTGGTGCGGCTGATGCTGACGAGCGGGGTGGTGATGCCGGACGGGACAAAGGTCGCCGTCACGGAAGGAACGCCTCAGGGTGGCCCGCTCTCGCCGTTGCTGTCCAACATCGTGCTTGATGAACTGGATGGCGAACTGGCCAGACGCGGGCTGCGGTTTGTTCGTTACGCCGATGATTGCAACATCTTCGTGCGCAGCGAGCGGGCCGGACAACGCGTCATGACATCGATTCGTGGATTTCTGGAAAAGCGCATGCGGCTCCAGATCAACGAGGAGAAGAGCGGCGTGCGTCCGCCTGACGAAGTTCACTTTCTGGGCTTCAGTTTCGATATCGACGGGCGGGCGGACGGCGGCGTCGCTGTGCGTCCCTCGACGAAGGCGAAACGGCGGTTGATGACGACGATGCGCGAGATGACGCCCCCGAACTGGGGACGATCCATCGCGTCCTGCATGGACAACATCAGCCGATACCTGACCGGGTGGATATCGCACTTCCGGCTTTGCACGCGCGAAGCCGTGGAGGAATTGGGCGTCGTCGACGCCCATGTCCGCCGCCGGATCAGGGCGATCATTGTCCGCCAGAAGAAGCGTCCGCGCTTCCTCTACCGGCACCTGAAAGCCAGAGGCGTCACGGAAAAGGCCGCCGCTGGATGCGCGTTCTGCGGAAAAGGAGCATGGGTGAAATCCAACCGCCGGGCGATGACGAAGGCCTATGCGCCCTCATGGTTCCATGAACGCATGGCCTCGCTCAAAGCCTTGTGGAGGGAACGTAACACACCGAAGGTCTCGGCCCAGCTATCGCTGGAGTTCTGACATATCGATCCAAAGAGCCGGATGCGGGCCCGCATGTCCGGTTCTGTGAGAGGCGTGGCGGAGAAATCCCCACGCCTACTCGACGTTCTATGCGCACGGCGTCGATTTAAGATTTGAGGTCTGCCCCTTCGTTTGATGTTTTTGTCATGACGTTCGGCGCCTGACCCGTCCGTCGCTGGGCCTTCTTGCTGGTTGCAAGCCGGAAGCTTTCGCCGTTCATCTCCAGGATATGAACGTGGTGCGTGAGGCGGTCGAGCAACGCGCCCGTCAGCCGCTCCGATCCGAAGACGGATGTCCATTCATCGAAGGGGACGTTGCTGGTCACCAGCGTGGAGCCGCGCTCATAGCGCTGGTTGAAGACCTCGAACAGCAACTCGGAGCCGACAGCCGTGAACGGCACATAACCCAGTTCATCGACAACGAGCGGCTTGACCGTGTTGAGATGCTTCTGCAGCGCCCGCAGGCGGCGCTCGTCGCGGGCTTCCATGAGTTCATGCACAAGCGCCGCCGCCGTCGTGAACGCGACGCTGTGGCCCTTCTGGCAGGCGGCAAGCCCCAGGGCCAAAGCGACATGGGTTTTGCCGGTTCCTGACGGCCCGAGCGCGATGCAGTTCTGGCGCTTCTCGATCCATTCGCAGCGCGCCAGTTCGAGAACCAGCGATTTGTTGAGCGAGGGCTGCGCCGCGAAGTCGAAAGTGTCGAGGCTTTTGATTTGGGAGAAGCGCGCCATGCGAATGCGCCGCTCGACGTTGCGCCGCTCGCGATCGATGCGCTCCAGTTCGCACAGCCGCAGCAAATAGCGCGGGTAATCGGCGCGGTCTTGCGCTGACTCCATCGCGACCTTCTCATACTCGCGCGCGAATGTAGGAAGCTTCAGCGCCTTGAGATGATTGCCCAGCAACACTTGCGGAGCGACCATCGTTGGCGTGGTCGGTTCATGCGGCGTGGTCATGCGTCGGCTCCCACGCTTGATGTATGTTCGCCAGCCCTGACGATCAGCCCGAGATAGGCGCGGGGATCAGTCGCGGCGACCGTGGCGGCTGGCAGGTGAGGATAGAACGTCAGATCGAGCCGGGCCGGCCGGTTCTCCAATCTGGCCAGCAACAACATCTTGACCGCGTCAAAACTGATGGCGCCGAGTTTAAGCGCCTGCGCAATCGCTTCCTCCACTTGATGCTGGTGAAAATCCTCCATCAGCCGCAGCACCTGAATGAACTCGCGGCGGCCGGGATTGCCCATCCGCGCCTCCATCAGCCGGCGCAGGCGATGAACGCATTCAGCAAGCCCCCAGCCGTCGAGCGGCGCAGCCTGGTCGAACGCCTTGCTCTTGTGTTCCAGCAGCGCCAGATAATGCAGGGGATTGTAGATAAACTCCGCCTTGTCATAGTTGCGCGGATGGCTTGCAATGATCTCTCCACGACAGGCGATCTCCACCCGATCGACATAGCCCTTCGCCAGAACCTCTTGATGGCCATATCGCGTAGGGACCGAGTAATTGTTGTTGCGGTAGCGCACCAGCGACATCGGCATGAACGCGGATTTATCCGCCGCCATGCGTTCGGCAATCGTCGTGGCATGGCCGCGCAGGACCGCCTGCCGCCGCTTCAAGCAGGCGTCGAGGAACCTGGCGTTCAGCGCATCAAAACTGTCGGCGAGCGGCAGCGGCGTCATGAAGTTGCGGCGGACGTATCCGACCAGCCCTTCCACCTTGCCTTTGTCATTGCTCTTGCCCGGGCGGCCAA
>JANYDZ010000680.1 GCA_025363375.1 Hyphomicrobiales bacterium | reverse complement strand
GTGTTCGACGACAACGGCGGATACATGACCCAGCCGCCGCCAAAGCCCTTCATGCCGGGCGCGCCCTCGACAAAGGTCGAGATCAGCAGCAGCGCGAAGGAGGCGGGCAACAGCCAGAACGAAATGTTGTTCATGCGCGGGAAGGCCATGTCTGGCGCGCCGATCATCAGCGGCACGAACCAGTTGCCGAAGCCACCGATCAACGCCGGCATGACCATGAAGAAGATCATGATGAGGCCGTGCGCCGTGATGAACACATTGTACATGTTCTTCGCCGCGTCGATGGAGCCGTCGCCGGTGAGCAGCTTGGCGATGCCGGGGAATATGCCGATGCCCGTGCCCGCGAGTTCCGCGCGCATGGCGATCGACATGGAGGCGCCGATCAGGCCCGCGATAATCGCGAAGACGATGTAGAGCGTTCCGATGTCCTTGTGGTTCGTCGAATACATGAAGCGACGCCATCCCGTCGGGGTATGGTGGTCGTCGTGGGAATGGTCGGTTGCAGTCGTTGCCATCTGAATTGTCCTCGAAACTCGTCTCGATGAAGTGCTTTGGAGGGGCGTCGCGCCGGATTACCGGCCCGTGACGCTTGCGTTGACGTCGGCGAAATCGCTTGGCGAAGCGGCGCGGGCGAATTTTTTCTTCGCGTCTTCGACCCAGGCCTTGTACTTCTCGTCGCTCACAACGCGGAAAGCGATCGGCATGAAGGCGTGGTCCTTGCCGCATATTTTCGAGCACTGGCCGTAGTACATGCCTTCCTTCTCGGCCTTGAACCATGTCTCGTTGAGGCGGCCCGGCACGGCGTCGATACGCACGCCAAAGGACTGAATGACGAAGGAGTGGATGACGTCGGCGGCGACGATCTGCAGGCGGACAACCTTGCCGACGGGAACGACGGCCTCGTTATCCACAGAAAGCATGCGGAAATCGCCGGGCTTCAGGTCTTTTTCCGGCTTGATGAAGGAATCAAAGCCGAAATCTCCCTGATCCTTGGGGTAATCGTAGCTCCAGTACCATTGCTTGCCCGTGACCTTGATGATCATGTCTTCTTTCGGGAAGGTCAGTTGCATATTGAGCAGGCGGAACGAGGGAATGGCGATCACAACCAGAATCAGCACCGGGATGATCGACCAGGCCAGTTCCAGCACCGTTGAATGCGTCGTGCGCGAGGGCGTCGGGTTCGCCTTGTCGTTGAACTTGACGCAAACGTAGACCAGCAGCGCCAGCACGAACAGCGAAATGACCGTGATAATCGGCATCAGCAGCCAGTCGTGCATCCAGTTGATATATTCGCCGATGGCCGTCGAGGCTTTCATCATGCCCATCTGATTGGGCTCGGCGTGACCAAATTCATTGGCGAGAGCCGGCGGCGCCAGGGCCGCAGTCGATAAAATCCCGGCGCCAAGCTTCGCGCGGCCTGAAATCGTTCTGATCATATCGAGTATCATTACGTCGTCGCTCCTGCCGCGCCGGATTGCGGGCTTTTCTTTGTCGAGACTGCCCCCCGGAAATCGGCAGCCGGACGCGTCATTGCCGACGAGTCCATCCTCGAAGGTCTCAAAACCATAATCCCGCCCGTTGCGCAACACATAGGCGGCTGCATTCGTGCGGCATAAGGGCGCGAATTCCCGGAACCCGCGCCTATTCGCGTTCCGGCATCCGCCGCGCTTGACAGGAGGGGCGCATTTGCTACCCAAACCTGTCATCAGCGATCCGTTCGGCGCGATTCGCGCGTTCAATCGGTGATTTCGTCATAATGCCGTCCCTTTGGCGTGTTGCTGGCGCCTGCAACCTGATCCCGGAGACCCCATGGCAAAGTCGGCGACAACCCGTTTTGCATCCGCGTCCCTCCCGCCGCGCTTTGGCGCGGCGCTGGGCGCCTTGTGCGCCGCCATTTTACTGGCGCCTGCCGCCGCCCGCGCCCAGGGGGCGGTCAAGTCCACGCACGGCGACTGGGAAATGCGCTGCGAAACGCCGCCCGGCGCCAGCCGCGAGCAATGCGCGCTGATTCAGTCAATTGCGGCGGAAGACAAGCCCAACGTGACGCTTGTGGTCATCGTTCTGAAGACAGCCGATGGAAAATCGCGCCTGTTGCGCGTCATAGCCCCGCTCGGCGTGTTGCTGCCGGCGGGATTGGGCCTGAAAGTCGACGCCACGGACGTGGGACGCGCCGGTTTCGTTCGCTGCCTGCCGTCGGGCTGCGTCGCGGAAGTCGTCATGGAAGACAAACTGATCGAGCAGATGGGTTCCGGCCAGAACGCCACGTTCATCATTTTCAACACGCCCGAGGAGGGGATCGGCATCCCCCTGGCGCTGGGCGGTTTTCGCGATGGATTCTCAAAACTGCCGTGACGCCGGTTGTTTGCGCCGCTGCAACGGCGCTGGAGCCGGCCAATATTTCTCTATACAGGACGCAACGCGGCTTTCCGGACAAGTTGCGAGGAACGCGCTTTCGGAGCGCGGCGGATTCAGCGAGGGGATGATTTTGGTGCATTTCGCAGTCAAATTCGGGTTTGCCGCCTGTGTGGCGACGCTTGCCTCCGGGTGCGCCACGATTTCATCCCTCGTGCCGGAAGCCCCAGCCAATTCGTCCGGCAATATTTTCAACTATCGCCCCACGCCGGCCGAGCCCGCTGGCGTGCGCAAGGAAGCGGACGTTGATTGCCCGATTGTGCAGGTGCCGTCGGAACAATCGGTCTTCCGCGCCTATACGGGGTCGGATCGCTCCGCCGCCGGGGTCCGCTACCAATATTCCTTCGGCGAAATGTCGCGCGAATGCCTGGCCGCTCCCAACAACCGGATCGAGATCCGCGTTGGTGTTTCCGGCTATGTTCTGGCGGGCCCGTCGGGCGCTTCGGGCACCTTTAACGTGCCGATTAAAGTCAGTGTTCGTCGGGAGTCCGACCAGGCGCTGGTCGCCTCAAAAACCTACCGTGTTGCGACCTCCATTGCCGCGGGCGAATCACAATCGACATTCGCTGTCGTCAGCGATCCGATGCCGGTCGCCTACATCAGCCGCGCCGCGGATGAGGAATATTCGATTTACGTCGGCTTTGAGGGCGGCGGCGGCCCCGAGAAGGCGCAGAAAAGGCCGGCGCGTCGGCGCCGCTGATCGCGTTTTTCTGAAATTCCCGGGAAAAGCGCGCCGTACTGTTGACTTTGGTGCGGCGCACACTAATCCTGTCCGGGTCAAACGACCCCCGCGGAAGAGTCCGGCAAGCCATTTGCGAGCCGGCGCCGAAGGCGCAACCGCCCCGGAAACGCTCAGGCCAATGGACCGCTTGGGGGGATGACACTCTGGAAAGTGGCGCGGCTTCTTCAGCCAGCGCCCACCGAAGGGCGTAACCGGCGACAGGGCCTTAAAGCCCCGCGCGACGGGAAATCTCTCAGGTTACAGGACAGAGGGGGCATATTTCGTCCGCTGGCGCGCGCTGGCGGGCGGAAGCTGCCGTTTGACGCCGGGGTGACGCATGACCGAGCCAGTTGAAGCCACGCCCGCCGGGCTCGAACGCACGCCGCTGCATGCGCTGCACGTCTCGCTGGGCGCGAAAATGGTTCCCTTCGCCGGCTATGACATGCCCGTGCAATATCCGACCGGCGTCCTCGCCGAACACCTTCATACGCGGTCGGACGCGGGGCTTTTCGATGTGTCGCACATGGGACAGGCGTTTCTGCTGGGTCCCGATCACGAAACAACCGCGCGCGCCCTCGAAGCCCTCTGCCCCGCCGAGATTCTCGGCCTCGGGCGCGGCAAACAGCGCTATACGCAATTGCTCAACGCCGAAGGCGGCATCATCGACGATCTCATGGCGACGCGCTCCTGCAATCCCGCCGAGGACGGCGCGCTGCTGCTGATCGTCAACGCCGCCTGCAAGGTTCAGGATTTTTCGCATATTGAAGCCCGCCTCCCCCCGAGCGTGAAACTCTTGCGCGCGCCGCATCGCGCGCTGGTGGCGCTGCAAGGTCCAAAGGCGGGGGCGGTTCTGGCGCGCCACGCGCCCGCTGTCCTCGATATGACCTTTATGAGCGCCGTCTCGACCAAATTCGACGGGCTCGATTGCCACATTTCGCGGTCCGGCTACACGGGCGAGGATGGCTTTGAGATTTCCATCAAGGCCAATCTCGTCGAACGCATGGCGCGCGCCCTGTTGGCGGAACCCGAAGTCAAACCAATAGGCTTCGGCGCGCGCGATTCGCTGCGCCTTGAGGCCGGTCTGTGTCTTTACGGCCACGACATAGACGCCACGACATCGCCCGTGGAGGCGGCGCTCGTCTGGTCCCTCGGCAAACGCCGCCGCGCGGAAGGCTGCTTTCCCGGAGCCGCGCGCGTGCAAAGGGAACTGACCGAAGGCGCCGCGCGCCTGCGCGTTGGCATACAGCCCGAAGGGCGCGCGCCGGCGCGCGAGGGGACGGAAATCACCGACCGCGACGGCGGACGGATCGGCGTCGTGACGTCGGGCGGCTTTGGCCCATCGATGAACGGGCCGCTCGCCATGGGTTACGTGGACGCGGCCTTTGCGGAAATCGGCATGTCCGTGATGCTTGTCGTGCGCGGAAAACCGCTGCCGGGACAAATCGTTCGCATGCCGTTCGTGCCGAACGGATATCGCCGAACATCCAGCGGAGCGCCGACATGATCGCCGTCATTTTTGAAGTCTGGCCGGCGCAGGGCAAGCGCGACGAATATCTCGCGCTCGCGGCGGACCTGCGCGAAGAGCTTTTCAAGAGCGATGGATTCATCTCCATAGAGCGGTTTGAAAGCCTTTACGAAGAGGGCAAATTGCTGTCGCTGCAATTCTGGCGCGACGAAGCGAGCGTCCAGGCCTGGCGGGAGCGGCTCGATCATCGCCGCGTTCAGGCGATGGGACGCGCCGGCATGTTCAAAGACTACCGGCTGCGCGTCGCCAGCGTGACGCGCGACTATGGCATGCGACAGCGCGACGGCGCGCCCGCCGATTCGCGCAGGGTTCATGGGTGAGTTCAGGGAAGGAAAAGTCATGTCCGAAGTTCGCTACACAAAAGACCATGAATATGTCCGCGTCGACGGCGACACCGGCACGGTGGGCATCACCGACTACGCGCAGAAGACGCTTGGCGACGTCGTGTTCGTCGAGTTGCCGGAGGTCGGCAAGGCGTTCGTGTCCGGCGAACAGGCCGCCGTCGTGGAGAGCGTGAAAGCGGCGAGCGAGGTCTACGCCCCGGTTTCCGGCGCGGTTGTCGCGGTCAACAGCGCGCTCGAAACGTCTCCCGGCGCCGTCAACGAGGACGCAACCGGAGCCGGCTGGTTTTTCAGGATCAAGCTCGCGAACGCGGGCGAACTCGGCGGATTGATGGACGAAAGCGCCTATCAGGCCTTCCTCAAGACGCTCGATTAGACGGAGCTTGCATGCGTTATCTTCCGCTTACACCCGGCGACCGCCAAAGCATGATGCAACGCGTCGGCGTCGCCGGCATCGACGAACTCTTCGCCGACATCCCCGCCGACAAGCTGTTGCGGGCGCCGCTCGATTTGCCGCGCGCGAAATCCGAACTTGAGGTTTCGCGGATGCTTGGCGCGCTGGCGGGAAAAAATGTCGCGGCGTCCGCCGTCCCGTTTTTTGTCGGCGCGGGCGCCTACAAGCATCACGTGCCCGCCAGCGTCGATCACCTGATTCAGCGGAGCGAATTCCTTACAAGCTACACGCCCTATCAGCCGGAAATCGCCCAGGGCACGCTGCAATGTCTGTTCGAATTCCAGACGCAGGCCGCCTGCCTCACCGCTATGGAGGTCGCCAACGCCTCGATGTACGACGGCTCGACGGGAACCGCCGAAGCCGTGCTCATGGCGCATCGGATCACCAGGCGAAGCAAGGCCGTGTTGTCGGGCGGTCTGCATCCCCATTACGCCGATGTCGTGCGCACTGTTTCGCATATGGCGCGCGATGAAGTCGTCAGTCTCCCGCCGGATGCGCGCGCCAGCGAAGACATCATAGCCAGGATCGACAACGACACATCATGCGTCGTCGTGCAGAACCCGGATTTTTTCGGCAATCTGCGCGATCTCGCCGCGATTGCGGATGCCTGTCACGCCCATGGCGCTCTGTTGATCGCCGTCTTCACCGAGGCCGTGTCGCTTGGTCTCGTGACGCCGCCCGGCGACATGGGCGCGGACATTGTCGCGGGCGAGGGCCAGTCGATCGGCAACGCGCTGTCGTTCGGCGGGCCCTATGTCGGGCTGTTCGCGACGCGGCGGAAATATGTGCGGCAGATGCCCGGCCGGCTCTGCGGCCAGACCGTAGACTCGGAAGGGCGCCGCGGCTTCGTGTTGACGCTCTCAACGCGTGAACAACATATCCGCCGCGAAAAGGCGACCTCCAACATCTGCACCAATTCAGGCCTCTGCGCTCTGGCCTTCACCATTCACATGACGCTGCTCGGCGAGGCCGGGCTGAAGCGGCTCGCGCGCGTCAATCATGCCAACGCCGTCAAACTCGCGGACATGCTGGCGCGCGTTGCAAATGTCGAGGTTCTCAACGACAGCTTCTTCAACGAATTCACCATCCGCGTGAAGGGCGACGCCGCCGGCGTGATCGAAAAGCTTGCGGCGGGCGGCGTGCTGGGCGGCGTGCCCGTGTCCCGTCTGTTGCCGGGCGCCGGGCTCGACGATCTCATCGTCGTCGC
This sequence comes from Hyphomicrobiales bacterium, assembly GCA_025363375.1. Lineage (GTDB taxonomy): Bacteria > Pseudomonadota > Alphaproteobacteria > Rhizobiales > Beijerinckiaceae > Terripilifer. Next base: position 3,614 of record JANYDZ010000680.1, on the reverse strand, counting down.
CAACACCGAAGTGAACACCGACGAGGACCGCGAGGCTTTTGTATCGGCGTTGCAGGGAGTTCGCTGATGCTCAACAATCAAGGCCGGCCGACGGCTCCAAGCGAAGCGCCGCGCCGCGCGCGCAAAACCTTCACCTCCAACCGCGCGCTGCAGATCGAGGAAGCGCTGATTTTCGAAATCGGCGACGCCTGCGTCACCGGCGTCGACATCGACGAGCCCGCGCCGTTTCAACCGCGTCTCGGCGCGCACGAACGCACATCGGCGATCGGTCTGCCCGGCCTCTCCGAGCCGGAAACGATGCGCCATTACGTGCGTCTGTCGCAGAAAAACTACGCCATCGATTCCGGCCCTTATCCGCTGGGCTCCTGCACGATGAAACACAATCCGCGCCTCAACGAGCAGATGGCGCGGTTGCCGGGCTTTGGCGACGTTCATCCCCTGCAGCCGCAATCGACTGTTCAAGGCGCGCTGGAGCTGATCGATCGGCTGGCGCATTATCTCATGACGCTGACGGGAACGCACGCGGTCGCCATGTCGCCCAAGGCCGGCGCGCATGGCGAGATGTGCGGCATGATGGCGATCCGAGCGGCGCTGGAAGCGCGCGGCGAAAGCCGAACCCGCAATGTCGTGCTCGTGCCCGACAGCGCCCACGGCACCAATCCCGCGACCGCCGCGCTGATCGGATTCGACGTGCGCGCCGTGCCGGCGCGGGACGACGGCACACTGTCGCTCGAAGCCGTGAAGGCGGCGCTCGCGCCGGACGTCGCCGCGATCATGATCACCAATCCCAACACCTGCGGCCTGTTCGAGCGCGATGTCGTGGCGATCGCCGAAGCCGTGCGCGCGGCCGGGGCTTATTTCTATTGCGACGGCGCGAATTTCAACGCCATCGTCGGCAAGACGCGCCCCGGCGATCTCGGCGTCGACGCCATGCACATCAATCTGCACAAGACTTTTTCCACGCCGCATGGCGGCGGCGGTCCCGGCGCGGGGCCGGTGGTCCTGTCGGAACGTCTCGCGCCCTTCGCGCCCGTGCCTTTTGTGCGGCGTTCAGGCGGCGCTTTTTCTCTCGTTGAACACGCGCGGGGCGGGCAGGCGTTTGGCCGCGTCACCGCGTTCCACGGGCAGATGGGCATGTTCGTGCGGGCTTTGTCCTACATGCTGTCGCACGGCTCCGACGGCATGCGGCAGGCGTCCGAGGACGCGGTGCTCAACGCCAATTATGTGCGCGTCTGCCTGTCCGACGCGATGTCGCCGGCGTTTGGCGAACGCGCATGCATGCACGAGGCCTTGTTCGACGACGAATGGCTCAAGGGCACGGGGCTGACGACGCTCGATTTCGCCAAGGCGATGATCGACGAGGGCTACCACCCCATGACCGTCTACTTTCCGCTGATCGTCCACGGCGCCATGCTGATCGAGCCGACCGAATCGGAATCGCGGGCCTCGCTCGATCTATTCATCATGGCGTTGCGCGATCTCGCCCTGGCGGCGAAGCGCGGCGACACCGAGCGCTTTACCGGCGCGCCGCGTTTTGCGCCGCGCGGGCGGCTCGACGAGACGCGCGCCGCGCGCGATCCCGTGCTGCGCTGGACGCCGAAAAAGCCCGTCGACGAGCCCAAGACGGTCGAGTGAACCAAACCGCCTCAGCGCGGCGGGATCTGGATCATCTCGTCGAGCTGCGCTTTGGTGAGCGGCGCCGCGATGAACTTCATCTCGACGGCGTCGGGCATCACCAAGTCGAGACCGATGATCCTGTCGGGATCGATCGAGGATTTCGGGAAGAAGCCGTCGCGCGTGCGGCGCGACAGGTCGAGGGGAATGCCCAGCCAGCTTGAATGAATTTCGAGCGCCTTGTCGTCCGCGTACATGAAATCGACGGTTTCGCGATAGGCTTTCATGTAGCGCTCAACGATCGGCTTCCTGTCCTTGAGGACGCCGGCGTGGGCGATGTTGACGCGCACGGTCTGGCCCTTGAAATTGGTGTCGTTGCCGGTCGCGACGATGCGGATTTCTTTTTTGTCGAGTTGCTCGAGGCCGAAGGGCGGCGCGGCCCAGCCGACATCGATCTGTCCGGACATGACTTGCGTCAGGGTTGCGGGCGGGCTGCCCGTGCCGGTGGGCTTCGCCGTCAGCTTCTGTTCGCGGATGAAGGCGGTGACGACGCCGTCGGTGGACGAGCCCTTGGTGGAAAAAGCGATGGTCTTGCCGGCCGTATCGGCCAGCGACTTGATCGGCGAATCCGTCTTCACGTACCAGTAGAGATCGCCGGCGCCGGTCGTCTCGGCGCTGATGACGCGCACCGGCGCGCCCTTGGAAAACACGCTCATGGCGCCGACCGTGCCCGCGCCGATGCCGATATCGACGGCGCCCGAAATCACCGCCTGCTGCGTCTCGCCGCCGCCCTGGGTGTAGAGAATTTCCAGCTCAAGCCCGTGCTTTTTGAAAATGCCGGCGCGCTGGCCGATTTCGCCGACGGAAGTGTCCCAGTTGCCGCGCTGGCCCGTGGCGACTTTGAGCTTGTCCTGCGCCAGCGTTTGCGAGGCGAGAAGGACGGGAGCGGCCAGGATGATGGCGATGCGGGCGAACGACATAGGTTTTCCTTCGCTGGATGGGCCGGGAGGCGAATGCATTAAAGGGGATGATTATCGAGAGAGGAAGCGGCTGTCGAGCTTGACGCCGGAGCTCCCGCATCCGGAAGTCCTTGCGTCCTTCCGCCGCGCCCCGCGCGCGCCCCGCGCGTTGCAACGTTGAAACTGCCCTTGTATCGTGCCCCCAACAAGAAAGATTGGCGTTCGGGAGCCGATGATGGGATCGCAATCGCAAGCGGGGCAGGCCCGGCGCCGGATGAAACTCGCCCTGTTCATGACCGGGGACGGCAATTATCACATGGCCGGCTGGCGGTTTCCGGGCTCGACCTGCGACGGCGGCCAGAATATCAAACGCTATGTCGAGGCTGGTCAGGCCATTGAGCGGGCCAGGCTCGACATGCTCTTTATCGCCGATGGTCCGGGCATCGCCGGCGCCGGGGACATGCAATCCTTGAGTTTGATTTCCCGCGTCGATCGACTGGACCCCGTCACGATTCTCTCGGCTCTGGCAATGACGACGCAGCGGCTCGGCCTCGTCGGCACAATTACGACGAGCTACACCGAACCCTACAATGTCGCGCGCGCCATGGCCTCGCTGGATCACATCAGCAACGGGCGCGCCGGCTGGAATATCGTGACGGGCGGCAACAAGGACGACGCGCTGAATTTCAACCTTGAGACCCATGTGCCGCATTCCGAACGCTACGCGCGCGCCGAGGAATATGTCGATGTGGTGCGCGGCCTGTGGGATTCTTTCGACGACGACGCTTTCACGCGCGATCCTGGATCGGGCCGGTATCTGGACCCCGACAAGGTGCATTTTCTCAATCACAAGGGCCGCAATTATTCCGTACGCGGCCCGCTGACCACGGCGCGTTCGCCGCAGGGCCATCCGGTGCTTGTGCAGGCGGGCTCGTCGGAACCCGGCATGAACCTCTCGGCGCGCGTCGCCGACGTGGTCTTCACGTCCCAATCCGCGCGCAAGAACGCCGCCGCCTTCTACGACGACGTGAAGAGCCGCTG
>JANYDZ010000671.1 GCA_025363375.1 Hyphomicrobiales bacterium | reverse complement strand
CGCCACTTCGCCATCAATCTCGTGCGCGCCGCAAAGGACAAAAACAGCATAAAGCTGCGACGCAAAATCGCCGGATGGGACCCAGCATACCTGTTCGCGCTACTCGACAACGCCGGCCGTTAACATGGATTCGGAGCCCTGCCATGACCCCGCCCTCGCGCGAAATTGAGGTCCCCGATCCAGCCGGAATTTTCGACCTTCCCCCGGCGTAGGAAAGCCTTCAATGGACAGCGGCGGCATGCCGGATTAAGCAGACGATCTTCGGACAACCCACGGTTCAACATGTTTCGCATCCTTTTCCGCGTTGTCGCGGCGCTCATGCTGGCAGCCGGGTTTGCGTCCCTTGTTGTTGACGGAACGCGGTCGATCGCCGGTGGCGAGTTCAGCGTCACGCCGCTGTTCGACGTGGGGCAGACACGCTTGCCAGGCATGGAGCGAGCTGTGGCCCGCAATATCCATCCCTTGCTTTGGGATCCCGTTTTGACTGCTTTACTGCGTCTGCCGGTCTGGTTGTGTCTGTTTCTGGGCGGTCTTTTGCTGATGGGCGTCGCGCGCACCCGCAAAGGCGCGATCGATCATATCCCCAAGCGAGGGCCCTGAAGTCGATGCGAGTTTCTCCGCAACTTGCCAACGACCGGAAGAATCACCAGATTGTCTACGAAATCAGCAGAGGAGCGGCAGATGTTCAGCTTTCGCAAAAGCGCCAATCTTCCCCAAGCGTCGGAAGCGTTGCCCGGCCGGAACGCGCCCATTCCGACCGCCGACCGCCATTTTGTGAGCGGCGCGACGTTGAAAGCGCCCTGGCCTGCCGGGTCGGAGCAAGTCATTTTCGGCCTCGGCTGCTTTTGGGGCGCCGAGCGGAAATTCTGGGAGCTTGGCGAGGGGATTTGCGTCACCGCTGTCGGCTACGCCGCCGGCATGACCAAAAATCCCACCTATGAGGAAGTCTGCTCGGGCCTCACCGGACACAACGAAGTCGTGCTTGTCGTCTATGATCCGAACAAGATCGGCTTTGGCCAGTTGCTGAAATGCTTTTGGGAAAGTCACAATCCCACGCAGGGCATGCGACAGGGCAACGATGTCGGCACGCAATACCGCTCCGGCATTTACGTCTATTCGCCAGTCCAAAGCGCGGCGGCGCTGTCGTCGAAAGCAACCTATGCGGCAGCGCTCGCCTCCAGGGGCCTTGGCCCGGTTACGACCGAAATTCTTGATGCTCCGGAATTTTACTACGCCGAAGCCCATCACCAGCAATATCTCGCCAAGAATCCCGGCGGCTACTGCGGGCTGGGCGGAACCGGAGTCGCCTGTCAGATAGGAACAGGGATCGCGGCGGAATGAAACGCTGAAACGAAGCGTCAGGCCGCTCATTCCCTCGTCGCGGTGACTTCGATTTCTATCAGCTTTTCCGGGGCGGAGAAGCCGGAAACCGGCGTCACCGAGACCGGACACGGGAATTTCGCCCGCATGCCGGCGAAAGCGCGCCTTTGATCGACAGCGTTCGACACGTAGGCGTCGGCTCGCGCGATGCCGCGCCACTGCGCGCGCGCCGCCGCAAGGCTTGTTTCGATATTCGCGCAAATACGTTCAAGCTGCGCTTCAAAGCCTGGCGATACGTCTGTATTGCCCGAAAGAAACACAATCCTGTCGACACCGACAAACATCGGCGGCGCGACGCGCGGTTGGTATTCCCTGATTTCTTTTCGACCCACGCCGGCGACCGCCACGAGATCGATCATCACGTCGATTCCGGGCGGCAAACGCTCCGGAGCAATGAAGCTGGCGCTGGCCGCGCGCGCGTCGGACGCAAGCGCGACAAGACGCGCGTCGCTTGCGGTTCGACGGATCGCGGCGTCGCGCGCCCAAATGCGGCTGCGCGCGATCCGGGAGGTTTCAAGGCCTTCGCCGCGAATGGCGTCAAGCGCCGCCGCGAACCCGTCGGCGCAATCGCCGCCGGCATTTTCGCCGCACCCACGCCCGAGCACGATGTGGAAAAATTCCCTGCCCGAGAGCGCGGACCATCTGCGCGCGATCATCATGATTGGCTCCCGGTCACGTCGGCGCGCTTTCGCGCTGAAGGCGCATCGACAGATCCAGCCCTCTCAGAAGCGAGCCTACAACATCAATGGTAGGCGTCGGAACGCCTTTTTCGCGCGCGAAAATCTGCACCTGCCCCATCAACCCGTCAACCTCGACGGCCCGCCCGGCCTCTACATCCTGCAACATGGAGGACTTTCCCGGCGCGCGTCCCTTGGCTGGACGCGCCAGCGCGGGTCCGCTGATTTCGCCGCGCAGGTCGCAACCATGCGCGGCGGCGACCGCGAGCGCTTCATCAATGAGTTTGACCGCGACTTCATCGAGCCCTGCGATTGTCGCCGCGTCTTGCGCGACCAGACGGGTCAGAGCGGCGACCGGATTGCTGCTAATGTTGGTCATCAACTTGCGCCAGATGTCGCGGCGAAGGTCCGTCGAGAGAACGCCGTCAAGATCGGCGGCATTGAACAGGTCCACGATGCGTTTGAGTCGCGTGGACGATGAATTGTCGGGCTCGCCCATGATCCAGCGCTTCGTGCCGGTGTGGACGATGACTCCGGGCTCGACGACCTGATTGGACGAGTTGACGACGCCGCCAACAGCGCGATGTGGGCCAAGCTCCCGCCACAATCCGCCGGAAGGATCGAGCAAATCGAGGTGACCGCCTTCGCTTTTCCCGTAATTCCACCACCAGGGCAGGCCATTCATCGCAAACAGCGCGACGCCTTCGGGCGCCAGCAGCGCCGCCAGTGGTTTGGCGATGGCGGGTTGCGAAGGCGCCTTGAGCGTCACAACCACAAGGTCCTGCGGCGGCAGGCTCGAAGGATCGTCCGTCGCCGCCGCCGGACGACCGGAAATTTCACGGCCTTCCGTGCGCAACACCACGCCTTTCTCGCGCCACGCCGCAAGCTGGGGGCCGCGCGCAATCACCGAGACCGCGCAATCGCCTTTTGCAATCAGCCGCGCCGCCAGATGTCCGCCTATGGCGCCGGCCCCGTAAATGCAGACTTTCATTCAAATTCCTTCGCATGGCGCGGGCTCCGCCCGGCACATTCGGTCCCGATCAAATCCAAGCTGATTTTTCCGTGTTTCGCAATTACTATCGCCGGGAAATCCATCGGGAGGTCAGATTGAGCGAAGTCAAGGGCGTCAGGGAAGTTGGGTATTTCGATTCGATCGGCGGAGGTCAGATTGTCGTTGAACGCGGCTTTGCCTATATCGCGCATATGAAGGCGCCGCACGGCACGACGATTGTCGATGTGCGCGATCCCGCGAATCCAAAACAGGTCGCGAGCGTCGAGATTCCTCCGGAAATTCATTCCCACAAGGTCCGCGTTGGCAACGGGATCATGCTGGTCAATCACGAGCGCATGACCGACCAGCCCGGCGGGGTCGGCGGCGGTCTGGGAATTTACAATGTCGAAGACCCGGCCAGACCGCGCCTGATTCACAAATGGGAGACTCCGGACAAGGGCGTGCATCGTTTCGATTTCGATGGACGCTATTTCTACGGCTCGGCGACGCAGGAAGGCTATCGCGGAACCATCACCATGATTCTCGATCTCGCCGATCCCGCAAAGCCGCGCGAGGTCGGCCGCTGGTGGATGCCCGGCCAATGGATCGCCGGCGGCGAGACGCCGACGTGGACAGGCGCGGAACATCGCTGCCACCATCCCTTGCGCTTCGGCGATCGCCTCTATGTCAGCTATTGGCACGGCGGATTTGTCATACTCGATATCGCGGACATTTCGAAGCCGAAGCTGATGTCGGGCCTCGACTGGAGCCCGCCCTTTACGTGTCCAACCCATAGCGCCGTCCTCGTGCCCTTTGCCCTGCAAGGGCGCAGGGTGGCGATTGTCGCCGACGAAGACGTGTCAAAAATCGGCGTTGGCCCGCCCGCCTTTCTGTGGCTCGTCGACGTCACCGACGAAACCCGGCCCGTGCCTTTCTCCAGCTTCCAGCTCGATCATCTCGGCGACAAGGAACAGCCGCCCATGACGGGTTGTCATCAGCCAGTCGAGAAAATCACCAGCACGGAAGTGCCGGTGGCCTGGTTCGCCAATGGCCTGCGCATCGTGGATATCGCCAAACCCCACGCGCCGCGCGAGGTCGCGCATTTTGTTCCGGATGTGCCGAAAGGTTCACGCCGGGTCTCGAGCAACGATGTCTTTGTCGACGAACGCGGGCTGATCTATTTGATTGATCGGGTGCGGGGACTGCATATCCTGGAGCGGACGTGAACCGCCGATGGATTGGGCCATGAGGGGGAAGCCATGAGATCTCGCCGTCTGTTTGCGGCCGCGCTGTCAACGGCCGCATGTGCAATGACGCCGGCTGTCATATGCGCCCAGGAAGTCTATCCCTCGCGCCCCGTGCGCATGATCATGCCGTTTCCGGCGGGCTCGGGCACGGACATTCTCGCGCGGCTGATCTCCGAACAGCTCTCGCGCAAATGGGGTCACGCGGTCACGGTCGACAATATGTCCGGCGCGGGCGGCAATATCGGCGGGCAAACCGTGTCCCGCGCGGCGCCCGACGGACACACGCTGCTGTTTGTGCCCGCGCCGCCGCTCGTCATCAATCAATTCATGTACAAAAACACGGGTTACGAAGCGGCCAAACTTGCGCCGATCAGCATGATCGCCAGCGTTCCCTACGCGCTGGTCGCGCGCAAGGATTTTCCAGCGTCCAGCGTAAAGGAACTGATCGCCTACGCGAAAGCCAATCCGGGCAAAATGACCTACGGCTCATCGAGCGTTGGCTCCACCGCGCAACTGGCCGCCCTGCAATTGCAGTTGATGACAGGCGTCGACATGGTGCATGTGCCCTATCGCGGCGCGGCGCCGGCCTTGAACGATGTCCTGGGCGGCCACATCGACATGGTCTTCGATATCGTTTCCACGGCCCTGCCCATGTGGGAAGCCGGCAAGGTCAAGGCGCTGGGCACCGGCGGCAAGACGCGTTCGCGCATTATGCCAACGATTCCGACAATCGACGAGGCGGGCTTTCCCGGCTATCAGGCGCTGACGTGGTTCGCCATGGTGGGCCCCCCTGGCACGCCCAACGCAATCATCGACAAGATTTATCGCGATACCATCGACGCCGTGAAAGTTCCCGAAGTCGCCGACCGCATCCGCACGCTCGGCATGGATGTGACCAGTCTCTCGCCCTCCGAATCGGCGAAATTCTTCGCGGAGGAATCGGCTCTCTGGGGAAAAATCGTCAGGGACTCGGGGATAACGCTAGACTGAATTAACCCGCGCGCCTAGCCTGCTCCGATGAATTTCACCTTCCTGCATTGCGCCGATCTGCATCTGGGCAGTCCCCTTTTGGGGCTTTCGGAAAAAGACGCGGCGGTCGCCGAACGTTTTGCCGCCGCCAGCCGCGCCGCCTTCTCGGCGCTTGTCGACGAGGCGATCGAGGCGAAAGTCGCCTTTGTGCTGATTGCCGGCGATGTCTACGACGGCGAGTGGAAGGACAATTCCATCGGCTTGTTCTTCAACCGCGAAGTCTCGCGTTTGCGGCGCGCCGAAATTCCCGTGTTCCTGATCAAGGGCAATCACGACGCTGAGAGCGTGGTCACAAGCGCCATCAAGTTGCCTGACAATGTCGCGGTGTTTTCCACGCGCCGACCAGAGACCCATCTGCTCGAATCCCTGCGCGTTGCGCTCCATGGCAGAAGTTTTCCGGACCGCGCGGTGCACGAGAATTGGGCCGTCGAATATCCGGCGCCGAAATCCGGTTGGTTCAACATTGGCCTTCTCCACACCTCCTGCGATGGCCGCGTGGGCCACGCGACCTATGCGCCCTGCACGGTGCGGGACCTCACGACGCGCGGTTACGATTACTGGGCTTTGGGCCATGTGCATGAATATGAAATTCTCGCGCGCGATCCATGGGTCGTTTATCCCGGCAATCTCCAGGGCCGCAGCATCCGCGAATGCGGCGCCAAGGGCGCGGTGCTGGTCGATGTCGAGGATGGTCGCATCGTCGGCGAACCACGCCGGCTGATTGTCGATCGCGCGCGTTTCGCCGAGTTGCGCATCGACGTTTCGGAGGCCGTGCGCGAGGAGGAGGTGCTGCGAAGCATACGGTCGCAGGCGGAGCCCATCGCTAGGAGCGCGGTGGATCGTCTGATCGCGGCGCGGGTCCGCCTCACCGACGCATTGCCCCTGCAACGCTTCCTGCAGGCGGGCCGCGCCCAGTTCGCCGATGAGGTCCGGAGTGTTCTGCTCGATGTGCACGCAGACTTCTGGCTCGAAAAGCTCGTCATTGAAACACGCTCGTCCGAATTTGCGTCGTCAAACGGCGACCTTTCAGCGCTCGACCTGCCGGCAACCCTGGCGCGGTGCGCGGAGACGTCCGAGTTTCGCCAGCAGGCAGCGGACCTGCTCGCCCATATCGCTGGAAAATTGCCGAGCCCGGCGAAGGAGGCGGAGGTTTCGCTCGATGCCATTGTCGCGGAAGCGCGCAATCTCGTGCTTGGCCGCATTGGCGGAGGCGCCGCCTGATGCGTCTCACATCGTTGCGACTGCAAAAATTCGGCGCTTTCGCCGGCCGTTCGCTGGACTTCAAGCCCGGCGCGCGGCTGCATCTGGTCTATGGCGCCAATGAAGCGGGCAAAAGCACGGCCCTGGCGGCGGTGAATTGCCTTTTGTTTGGATTTCCCAAACGGACCGCTTACGATTTTCTGCCGGGCAAGGGCGAATTGCGCATCGGAGGCGTCATTCAGGCAAACGGCCATCCCGCTTTGTCCTTCATACGTCGCAAGGGCGACAAGCGAACTTTGCTGGACGGGACGGGCGCGCCCATCGCCGATGAAGCGCTGGCGCCGTATCTCGGCGCCGCCTCGAAGGAAATTTTTGCGAATGCTTTCGGCCTCGACGCGGAGGCCCTCCGCAACGGCGCGGAGGAATTTCTGAAATCCCGAGGCGAAGTCGGGGAAAGCCTGATGGCCGCCGCCTCGGGCCTGCGTGGCCTTTCCGATCTGCGCAAATCCATCGAGAAAGAAGCGGACGGAATTTACACCAGACAGGCGTCGACGAAACGCTGGAATGAAATTTCCCGACGTTACGAAAGCGCGGAGAAGGCCCGGCGCGAGCACGAATTGCTCGCCGGCAAATGGAAGCAGAACGAGGACGACATCGCGGATTGCCTGCAACGGCTCGCCGACGTGGACGACATGAGCGCCAAAGTGACCGCGGGGATCGATCGGTTGCGCCGGCTGAAACGCCTCGCGCCGCTCATCGCGCGCCTGAGCGCCAGCGCGGCGGAGCTCGCCGCTCTGGGGACTCTCCCCGATTTGCCGACGGGATTTGCGCCGCGTCTCGGCGCCGCGCTGGACGCCGTTGAACACGCGTCGGAACTCCGCGCGCAGGTTGCCGAGGCCTCCGTCGGAGCCGCTAAGGAACTCGCGGACATCAAGGTCGACTCGGCGCTTCTCGCGCGGTCCGCCGAGGTCGCCGCGTCGTTTTCGGGGTCCGGCGCCTACCGCAAGGCAAACGAGGATTTGCCCCGCGTTCTCGCCCACCGCGACGACTGCGAAGCCGAACTCAACTTCAAGGCGTCGCAACTCGGACTCGGGGACTCTTCCGAGCTGGAAAACATCCTGCCCAGCGCGCCCGCTCAAGCGCTTTCGGTCAAGCTGATGGTGGAAGGCGCCGATTTCGCCGCTTCGATCGAAGCGCTGGAAGCCAAGCTGACGGATGAAAAAGCAGCGTTGGAAAATATCGATCGCGCGCGAAAATCGCGCGGCTTTCTGACCGATCCCGCTCCCCTGCGCGAACAATTCGCCGGGTTCAGCGACATCCGCGCGCGAATTCAGCGCCGCGACGACGCCGAAAGTCAGTTGCGCGCTGAAGAAGCGGCGTTGCGCGAGGAAGCCGCTCGTCTGTCGCCGCCGGTTGCCGATCTCGAAACGCTGGCGAGCGCCGCGCTGCCGGCGGCGGAAACATTGGCGCGGTTTCGCAGCGAATTCGAGGCCGTTGAGCGCGAGCGCCAGCGTCTCGACGATGAAATCGAGGCGGCCGGAACGGAAATTCGCGCCGCGCGTGACAAACTCGGCGCGCTCGAGGCGCTGGGCCCGCTGGCGACGCGCGAACGCATCGACGAAGCGCGCCGGCGGCGCGATGAATTGTGGGCGGGTTTCGGCGCGCGCGTCGCTTCGGCGCAACTGATCCCGCCCGACGAAATTGCGCGGTATCTTTTGGCGGTGGGCGAAGCGGACCGTCTCGCGGACGAAGCCGCGCGCGACGCCGC